>DNMS01000105.1:0-8443 GCA_003488105.1 Rhodospirillaceae bacterium | reverse complement strand
CACCGGGAACGGGATCAGGCGATCCAGAGTGTCGGCAGGGAAATCGACAAGCAGCTCGCCGAACTGGCGACCCTGCCCGGCGACGCCCTGCGCAGCGCGCGGCGTGAGAAGTTCCTGAAAATGGGCGTCAACGGTCTCGCGTAGACCCGACAATGACATCCGATCAAAGAATGACGGTCTGGCTCAGCCTTCTCGGCGGGACCGGGCTGGCGCTCGTGTTGTGGGTGCTATTGACCTGGCTCGACGGCTGGCCGGGGCCGATCCCCGACCCGGGGGAACGCATTGCCCTGGTCCTGAAATTGTCCGTCCTGCCGGCTGGGTTCCTTCTCGTGGTGGTCCAGGCCGTGGCCCTGACGCGGCTGATCACCGGGGCCATAGATCCCCTGACCGACGCCCCTGCGACCTGGCGGCGGGTCGATATGCGGGTGCTGGGCAATACGGTCGAGCAGACGTTGATCTTCATTCCGCTGCTGCTGGCGGTCGCCATGGTCGTCAAGGCCGATGAAAGTGCCTGGCTGACGGCGCTGCCGGTCGCCTTCGTGCTGGCCCGCATCGTGTTCTGGATCGGCTACCGCCTCAGCCCCATGGGCCGAGCACCCGGCATGGCGGCCGGGTTCTTCATCAACCTGGGGATGCTGGGCTTCGTGATCGCGCGGTTTCTCGGCTGACCGCACAAGGTTTGTGACTAAACCTTCCCGTGGCAGTGCTTGTACTTGTTGCCGGACCCGCAGGGGCAGGCGGCGTTGCGCGGCACCTTGCCCCAGGTCGCGGGGTCGTTGGGATCGACCTCGGGGGCGGCCTGGCGGTTGACCACGGTCATGGTCGCCGTGCCCTCGGCGGCGTCGTCTTCGCCGGCCAGGTATTCGGGGCTGTCATGATGGGCCTCGCCCTCGTCACCGGCGCGGGCGGCCAGGTATTCCTCTTCCGAGAAGTCCATGCTGAGTTCCACATGGGCCAACATCATGGTCGTGCGCTCGCGCAGACCGACCAGCATTTCCTCGAACAGGGCAAAGGCTTCCTGCTTGTACTCGTTCAAGGGGTCGCGCTGGCCATAGGCGCGCAGCCCGATGCCGTGGCGCAGGTGGTCCAGGGTCAGCAGGTGATCCTTCCACAACTGATCGAGCAGCTGCAGCAGCACGGCCTTTTCCACGGAGCGGAAGACTTCCGGCCCGGCGTTGGCGGCCTTGGCGGCGATCTGCCCGTCCACGGCCTGGGCCAGACGGTCGCGGATTTCGGCATCGGCGATGCCTTCTTCCTTGGCCCATTCCTGAACCGGAAGGTCTAATCCGAACACGCGCAGGACTTCCTCATGCAGGGTATCCATGGCCCATTGCTCGGCATAGGCCTTTTCCGGCATGGTCAGGGCAACCATGTCGTCGATCACCTGGTGGCGCATGTCGGCGACGTCTTCGGACACGTCCTCGGCCGCCATCAGTTCCTTGCGCTGTTCGTAGATGACCTTGCGCTGGTCGTTCATGACGTCATCGAACTTCAGCAGGTTCTTGCGGATTTCGAAGTTCCGCTCTTCAACCTTCTGCTGCGCCTTTTCCAGGGCCTTGTTGACCCAGGGGTGGACGATGGCCTCGCCTTCCTGGAGCCCCAGTTTCTGGAGCATGCTGTCGATGCGTTCCGACCCGAAGATTCGCATCAGGTCGTCTTCCAAGGATAGGAAGAAGGACGAGGCGCCGGGATCGCCCTGACGGCCGGAGCGGCCACGAAGCTGGTTGTCGATGCGCCGGCTTTCGTGGCGTTCCGTGGCGATCACGTAAAGCCCGCCGGCCTGCTTGACGATTTCGCGGTCGGTCGCGATCTCGTCGGCGATCTTCTTGTAATGGGTTTCGTATTCCGGGGTTCCCGGCTCGGCCTTGATCTCGATGAGGGCCCGCATGTCCACGTTGCCGCCCAACTGGATGTCCGTGCCGCGGCCGGCCATGTTGGTGGCGATGGTGACGCCGCCGGGCCGCCCGGCCTGGGCGATGATCTGGGCTTCCTGATCATGGAAGCGGGCGTTCAGCACATTGTGTTCGATCTTGCGCTTCTTCAGGCGGGCCGACAGGTCCTCGGACTTCTCGATGGACACGGTGCCGACCAGGACCGGCTGCTTCCTTTTGTGGCAGTCCTCGATCAGGTCGAGGATGGCCTCGAACTTCTCGCTGCCCGTGCGGAACACGATGTCATCCTCGTCCTTGCGGATGCAGGGCACGTTGGTCGGGATCTCGATCACTTCGAGGCCGTAAATCTGATGGAATTCGCCGGCTTCGGTCATCGCCGTGCCGGTCATGCCGGCCAGCTTCGGATACAGGCGGAAATAGTTCTGGAAGGTGATCGAGGCCAACGTCTGGTTCTCGTTCTGGATCTCCACGCCTTCCTTGGCTTCCAGCGCCTGATGCAGGCCTTCGGAATAGCGTCGGCCCTCCATCATGCGGCCGGTGAATTCGTCGATGATGACGACCTTGCCGTCCTTGACGATGTAATCCGTGTCGCGCTGGAACAGGATATGCGCCCGCAGCGCCGAATTGGCGTGATGGACCAGGGCGATGTTGTTGATATCGTAGAGCGATCCGTCGTCGAGCAGGCCCTGCTCGCGCATCATCTCTTCCAGCTTTTCCATGCCGGCTTCGGTGAAGGTGACGGAGCGCGCCTTTTCGTCCTTTTCAAAGTCGTCGGGGGTGACGTTCTTCAACAGTTTGTCGACCGAGACATAGAGGTCCGAATTGTCCTCGGTCGCGCCCGAGATGATCAGCGGCGTGCGCGCCTCGTCGATCAGGATGCTGTCGACTTCATCGACGATGGCGTAATTGAAGGGCCGCTGAACCATGTCGTCGAGCGAGAACTTCATGTTGTCGCGCAGATAGTCGAAGCCCAGTTCGTTGTTGGTCGCGTAAGTGATGTCGCAGCCGTAGGCGGCGCGCCGTTCATCGTCGTCCAACCCGTGCTTGATGACGCCGACGGTGAGCCCCAGGAAATCATAGACCGGCCGCATCCAGTCCGCATCGCGTGACGCCAGGTAATCGTTGACCGTGACGACATGGACGCCCTCGCCGGACAGGGCGTTGAGGTAGACCGCCAGGGTCGAGACCAGGGTCTTGCCTTCACCGGTCTTCATTTCCGCGATCTGACCCCGGTGCAGAACAATGCCGCCCAGCATCTGTACGTCGAAATGGCGCAGGCCAAGGGTGCGTTTGGAGGCTTCGCGCACGGTGGCGAAGGCTTCGACCATGATGTCGTCGACGCTTTCTCCCGCCTCGAGGCGCTGCCGGAAGGCGGCGGTGCGGGCCTTGAGCGCGTCGTCGGACAACTTCTCGAGTTCAGGCTCAAGGCCGTTGATGGCATCGACGTCCTTTTGCAGGCCGTTCAGGTACCGGTCATTGGCGGAACCGAACAGGCTCTTGGCGATGGCGCTGAACATTCGGGGGTCGTCCTTGAATGGGTAAATGAATATGACAAGTATGAAGCGATTGTGGCGGTTCCTGGGCGGAATCGCTGGGGAAGAGATAGAGGGGCTCCCCGGTCCTGTCAATGCGGGCCGCCCCTTGAGGTTCTTGAAATTCGTCTCACATTCAAATGATTGTCACGGCGGCCGGTCGGCGGGTAGGGTGGGGCCCAATCCAGCGGTCGAAGGTTCGACCGTCTTTCAGCGAAAAGGATCTGTTTATGACGTTTCAAAACGCCCTGCGCGCAGGTGGTGTCGCGGTCTTGATGGGTCTGGCGCCCCTAAGCCTTGCAGCGGCGCCGGTTCTGGCTGCCGACGACCCCGTGGCCGCCACGGTGGACGGCGCTAAAATCATGCGCTCCGAGGTCACCGAGGCTTACAGCCGCCTGCCGGCCGAATACCAGCAGGTGCCGCTTGAGCAGATCTACCCGGCGTTGCTGAACAGTCTGATCGACACCAAGCTGGCGGCCATCAAGGCGCGCAAGGAAAAGATCCATGAAACGGCCGAATTCAAGGAGGAACTGGCGGCGTTCACCGAACGGCTGCTGGGCTCGACCCTGATTCAGCGGGCGGTCGAGGCCAAGGTCACGGACCAGGCCGTCGCCGCGCGCTATGCCGAAGTCACCAAGGACATGGGCGGCCAGGTCGAAGTCCATGCCCGTCATATCCTCGTGAAAACCGAGGACGAGGCGAAGGCGGTGATCAAGGAACTGGCCGGCGGCGCCGATTTCGCCGATACGGCGAAGAAGAAATCGACGGGCCCGTCCGGCCCCAACGGCGGCGACCTGGGCTATTTCGGCAAGGGCCAGATGGTGCCTGAGTTCGAAAAGGCGGCCTTCGCCCTTGATAAGGGAGCCATGACCAAGACGCCGGTGAAGACTCAGTTCGGCTGGCATGTCATCAAGGTCGAGGACAAACGTTCACAGCCGGCCCCCTCGCTTGAGGAAATGGGGCCGCAGATCCGCGAGAGCCTGAGCCGGGAGATCGGCGCCGACGTGACCAAGGACCTGCGCGAGACGGCGAAAATCGAACGCTTCAATTTGGATGGTACTCCGGCTAAGTAGGAGGCGTCTCAAGGCCTTCCCCGATCAGGGAAGGCCCTTTCAACTCCTTGCAGACGCGAGTCCGACCATGGCCAAGACCAAACCCAAAGTCTCCCCCCTGGCGCCCGAAGCCTTTCCCACCATTCCGCCGATCGACGGCGTGCGCGTGGCCACCCGTGCCTGCGGCGTGCGTTACAAGGGGCGGACGGACGTTCTGCTGGTCGAGCTGGCCGACGAGACCCAGGCGGCGGGGGTGTTCACCAAATCGCTGACCGCCTCGGCCCCCGTCGACTGGTGCCGCAAGTCCCTTCCGGGCGGCATCGCCAACGGATTGGTCGTCAATTCCGGCAACGCCAACGCCTTCACCGGGCGGCTGGGCGAGGATGCGGTGGAACAGGTGGTCGAGGCCGTGGCCGACCGTCTGGCTTGCCGGCCGTCGCGCGTGTTCGCGGCGTCCACGGGCGTGATCGGCGAGCCGCTCAACTTCAAGTCCATCACCGACAACCTGGATGCCCTGGCGGCCGATCTTGCCCCCGGCAAATGGGACGAGGCCGCCAAGGCCATCATGACCACCGATACCTTCCCCAAGGGGGCGGTCAAGGAAGCCCAGATCAACGGCACCAAGGTCACCATCGCCGGCATCGCCAAGGGATCGGGCATGATCGCGCCGGACATGGCGACCATGCTGGCCTATGTGTTCACGGACGCGAAAATTCCGGCCCCCGTGCTGCAGGGCATCCTGGCCCCGGTGTGCGAGCGCACGTTCAATTCGATCACCGTGGACAGCGATACATCGACCAGCGATTCCCTGATGCTGTTCGCCACCGGGGCGGCGGGCAACACCGACCGGTTCTCGGGCCCCGACGACCCGGCGCTGGCTGATTTCCGGACCAAGGCGGAAGCGGTCATGCGCGACCTTGCCCATCAGATTGTGCGCGACGGCGAGGGCGCCAGCAAATTCATCGAGATCACGGTCACGGGCGCCGACAGCGACACCGCCGCCAAGCGCATCGGCCTGTCGATCGCCAATTCGCCCCTGGTCAAGACCGCCATCGCCGGTGAGGACGCCAACTGGGGCCGCATCGTCATGGCCGTGGGCAAGGCGGGCGAGCGGGCCGAACGCGATCGCCTGAACATCGCCATCGGCGGCATCACCATCGCCAGCAATGGGTTGGCGGTGGACGGCTACGACGAAGCCCCGGTGACGGCCCATATGCAAAGCCCGGAAATCAACATCGCCGTCGACGTCGGCGTGGGCAACGGACGGGCCACCGTGTGGACCTGCGACCTGACCCATGGCTACATCGACATCAACGCCGACTACCGTTCCTGATCATGTCTGACGGCTTGCCCGAAGGCGGCTGCTGGGATGCGGAATTCCGCAAATCCCAGGGCGACGTGCGCACCGTCATCGTGGTCGCCGCCGTGCTGGTCGATATCGACGGCCGGGTGCTGGTCGCCCAGCGCCCCGAGGGCAAGGCCATGGCCGGCCTGTGGGAGTTCCCCGGCGGCAAGCTGGAGGCCGGGGAACTGCCGGAAACCGCCCTGGTCCGCGAACTGAGGGAAGAGCTGGGCATCGACCTGACGGAAAGCTGCCTGGCGCCGCTGACCTTCGCCAGTCACCTTTATGAAGATTTCCACCTGTTGATGCCGGTCTATGTCGCGCGGCAGTGGAAGGGCGAGCCCCGGGGGCTCGACGGCCAAGCCCTCAAATGGGTGCAGCCGATGAAACTGCGCGACCTCGCCATGCCGCCGGCGGACGAACCCCTGGTCGCCCTGATCCGCGATTTTCTGGGTTAGCTGAAATACCAGAGGTCCACCACGAAATGGACCAGGATGACCAGCGCCAGGCACCGGCTTTGCCGGTAGAGCGCCATCAGCAGAACGCCCCAGACGATGGCGACGGCCGTGTCGGCCAGGCCCTGGGGCAGGTGCAGCAGGCCGAACACCAGGGCTGATCCAGCGTAAAGGCCCGCCCGGCCGCCGCCCCGGGCATCCCACCAATCGGCCCACAGGCGGCGGAACACCAGTTCCTCCGACACCGCGACCAGGACCAGGCCGAAGGTCAGATCGACCGCCTGCCAGACTTCGTTTTCCAGGGGCGGGAAGGAAACTTCGGGGAACAGGGCCGTATCGAAGGCCGCGCGCAGGTCCTGGCCGTCGGTCCAGGTATCGGCCGCGATGATGGCGGCGGCCCCGGCGATGGCCCAAAGCCAGACCCGATCGGTGATCGGCGGCAGGGGGCGGCGGAAACTGTCCGTCAACGCGGCCCAGCCAAGTGCGATGATCAGCGCGCGCTGGGCGTAGTCGATCAGGTAGACGTCCGTATCGACGGCGGCGAACTTGATCCAACCGGCGTAGAACAGGACGAGAAGAAGGGCGAGCCGGAACCCCGGACGGGCCGTCACGGCGGTCACCGCATGCCGTCGATCAACTTGCAGGTCTTGAACATCTCGGTGATCGAGCAGTCATAGAACGCGTCCATACGGTTGCGCAGATCCGCCGACAAGGTCAGCAGTTTGGAACGCGCATCCTTGGGATTGTCCTGTTCGATCAGAAGGCCCTTCTTCAGGGCGACGTCCAGGTATTTGCCCGCCGTATGGGCGCTTTTGATGCTGGTCATGAACTTGAGCGCATCCGTCTTGCGCACGGGCGTGCGGGTGCGCCACATGTTGTTGAACAGATCCCAATAGGCGGCGTCGTAGAAATCCGTGTCGCCTTCGAACACCTCGACCCATTCGCGGCCAACGGCATCGTTGAGCTCCATATAGGCGCGATGCTGATCGTTACTGAAAGACAGCGTCATTGCTTGTTTTCCCCATAACCTTTGTGCGGTGCCCAGGCTCCCCCCATGGACGACCGCATCCCCGCGTTTCTTATATCGCAATGGAAACTAGATGCAAAAATGAAATTAGTTATTGACATCAATTTTGCATGTAATTATACATATGATGTTTCATCAATCCGCCGGCGGAGGACATACCGGTTCCGGCGGACCATTGAAGGAGGACGTTATGAACATGACCAAGATGCAGACGACTGAACAGGCCGGCCCCACGGGCAGCCATCGGACGGTCCGGCGCGCGGCCCGCGGGCCCGTGTTCGCCGCCGTCGCCGCCCTGGTGGGCGTGGTGATGCTGGGCGGTTGCGTGACCGACGGCAGCACCGGCATGAAGCAGGGCGCGGGCACGTTGCTTGGCGCCGGGCTGGGCGGCCTGGTCGGCTCGAAGATCGGCGGCGGCCGGGGGCAGTTGGCGGCGGTCGCGGCGGGCGCACTCCTGGGCGGCTTCATGGGCAACGAGGTCGGGGCCTCCCTCGACCGCGCCGACCAGATGTACCAGCAGCGCGCCCAGAACACGGCCCTGCACACCGCCGATTGGCAGCCCGTCGCCTGGTCCAATCCGGACAGCGGCAATTCCGGCACCATCACGCCGGTCCGCACCATGCAGAACGCCAACACCGGCGAGGTCTGCCGCGAATACCAAACCTCGGTGACCATCGGCGGCCGGGTCGAACAAGGCTACGGCACCGCCTGCCGCACCGCCGACGGCGCCTGGCGCCTTTCCAGCTAGTCAAAATCCCCCCGACAGGGACGGTTCGACCTCCTTCCCTGTCCCTGTCCAAGCCCTGACCGTCCCGCATCCGTGCGGGGCGGTCTTGCTTTGGGACGTTGCCTTGGGCCCATTGTTCGGGCTAGCTACATGCCGCCGCGCCGGAGGACACATGAGCGAACCCAAGACCGTCACCGCCTGCCTGATCATCATCGGCAACGAGATTTTGTCGGGCCGCACCCGCGACGCCAACCTGCAGTTCCTGGGTGAAAACCTGAACGCGCTGGGCATCCGCCTGATGGAAGGCCGCGTCATCCCCGATGTCGAGGCCACCATCATCGCCAATGTGAACGAGGCCCGCGCCCGTTTCGACTACGTGTTCACCACCGGCGGCATCGGGCCGACCCATGACGACA
>DNMS01000285.1:1396-6032 GCA_003488105.1 Rhodospirillaceae bacterium | reverse complement strand
CCATCCTGGACCGCATTCATCTGACGACCCTGGGCTCTTTCGCCTTCTATCGGGACGAATTCGCCAAACGCGGTTTTTCAGAAGTGCAGTTGTCGCCCATGCTGAACCAGTTGCGCACCCATTACTTCCGCGTCGGCGAGGACCTGAAACACCGGTATGACGAGATCGTCCGCCTGTCGGGCAAGACCTACGTCGACAACATGCTGCGCGGGCTGGATCATTGGGTCGACGGCGCCGACAAGGGTTATCTCGCCTGGGGTATCCTGCACTTCAAGAAGGGCTGAGCACGCACCACCCCCGCCCTATCCTGACGGCCTAACTGTTCGTCCTCGGGCGCTTTCTTCGTTCGATGACCTCCCGCTGTTCAGTCACGGCCGCAAGGATTTCCTCAAGCTTGAAAGGTTTCGGCAGATACCTGTCGAAACCCGCATCCAAGCCACGTTCGGCATCGCCGGACATGGCGTTGGCTGTCAGGGCGAGAACCGGCGTATGACGCAGGTCGGGGTCTGCCCTGATTTCCGCCAGAACGTCGTATCCGCTCATGTCCGGCAGATCGATATCCAGGAAGATAACGTCCGGGCGTCTCTCCCGCGCGATGGCGAGCCCCGTGGTACCGTCCTCCGCCTCCAGGTATTCGACGTCGTCGAGCATCTCCATGAAGTTTTCGAACAATGCCCGGTTTATGTCGTTGTCCTCGACATAAAGAACCTTCATGAGGCCGGCAATATGGCGCGTTTTGGGGCTGGCCACGTCGGTCGCCTCCTGGCGATCGACGACATCACCGACATCCGCCGAATGCAGGTCAACCCAGAACCGGCTACCCTGCCCCTCGACGCTTTCGAAATCGATGCGCCCGCCCATCAGTTCGACATAGTTCTTGACCAGGGCAAGGCCGATGCCGCTGCCTTCGATCTTGCCCTGTTCGGCGCCGAGACGATTGAACGGCTGAAAGGCCCCGCTTTGCCGGTCGGCCGGAATTCCGCGGCCGTTGTCGGTTACGGTGATGCGAAACGTTTCCTGGGAAAGCGCCCCGCAGGAAAACGCCACCCAACCGCCCGCGCGATTGTACTTGATGGCGTTGGACCCGAGATTGATCAGAACCTGCGTCAGGCGCGTCATATCAGCCGTCACGAAACTGTCGTCCTTGCCCAGATTTGGCGCGCGTATTTCAACCTCGAATTTCTCCGCGAGGGGCTCAAGGGTCGCCATGACGGATTTCACGACCGCGACGACGTTGACGGGCTCGATCGAAATCGAGATGCGACCAGCATCGATCTTGCTCAACTCCAGCACGCTGTCCATCAGGTTCAGGAGGTGCTGACCGCTTCTCTGGATCAGGCCCGCATGCTCAAGCTGCTTGTCGTTGAGCTTGCCGAAATGCTGCGAGATCAGAATGTCGGTAAACCCAAGGATGGAATTCATTGGCGTGCGCAGTTCATGGCTCATCGAGGTCAGGAACGCCGATTTCGCGCGGGTCGCCGCCTCGGCAGCCTCCCGCGCCTGCTTCTGCGCAATTTCCGATGCCTTGATCGCCGTGACATCGAAGCCGACGACATAGAACCCGAGAACCTCTCCATCGGTTTCATCCGGCAGGTAGTGCACCTGCAAGGAGCGCGCCGCCCCGTGGATATCGATGAGCTCTCGTTCAAAGGACTGGGGTTCTCCCCTCAACGCGCCTTCGACATAAGGCGTGCTTTCCCGATAGGCGTCCTCATCCAACAATTCGGACAGGAGGCGCCCTTTCACCCATTCGGGGGTTACACCGAACCATTCCTCATAAGCCTTGTTGGCGAAGCGGTTGCGTAGATTTCGGTCCCAATAGGCGATCATCGACGGCACGCTGTCCAACACGTTCCTTAGGTCACGCAGGGCAATGTTCAGCTCTGCCGTGCGCGTGGCGACACGGTCTTCCATTTCCCGCAACAAGGCGCGAACCTGCAGTTCCGCCTGGTGCCGGTCCTCGATATCGGTGTTCGAGCCGATCCACCGCAGGACGTTTCCGTCCTCGTCCACGACCGCATCCGCGCGGGAAAAAAACAGCCGGTAGGTCCCGTCATGCCCCCTGATGCGGAATTCGGTCGAGAACGGCACCTTGGTTTCAACCGATTTCCGCCAGACAGCCATCAAGGGTTCATGGTCGTCGGGATGGACCACTTCCAGCCAGCCAGAACCCAACAACGATGCCGTCGGAGCACCGGTATAATCGGCCCATTGCTGGCTGAGAAAGTCACAGACGCCGTCGGCGTCGCAGGTCCAGACAAGCTGCGGCAGGGAGTTGGCCATCTCCTGCCAGCGTTGTTCGCTGGCCGCCATCACCTTGACCGCTTCGCGCTGCGCCGAGATGTCGGTGACACCGGCCACGACTAGTTTTCTGTCACCGATCGACAGAGGGGCGAGGCGCGCGGTAATGGGAAACCGCGTGCCATCGGCCCTTATCGCTTCCAAATCCTGGCGGCTGCCCATATCGCGTGGCTTATAATCGTAGTTTTCACGCAACTCCTTGTGCGCCCCCCGCACGCCGGGTGGCACGAGATCGTCGACGGATTTCCCAAGAAGGTCGGACAAGGACCAGCCGAAAACACGTTCACAATAGGCATTCGCGCGGATGATGATCCCGGCCTGGTCGATGACGAGCAACGCCTGGGGCGTCGCGTCGATGATCTTGTAGGCCAGTTCCTCTTCTTCCTGCCGGGCCTGCATGGCTTGCGCCCGATTTCGCGAGAAATTGAACGCGGTCGCAGTTCCGAGAATTCCCAACAAGGCCAGGGTAAGACTAAGAATACCCGGAGTTATCCCGGCATACTGCCTGGCAAATGCGGGGCGCGGATGGAACCTTAGGCGCCAATGGCGTCCGAACACCTCCACCTCGTCCCCGATGACCGCGTCGACCCTGGGATCAAATCCCGGCGAACGATAGAATTCGATCTCGTCGCTAACGTCTGTAATTGAAAAGGCGATTTCTTCCCGGCGCGGCCCCAGGTCCTTCAGAACCTCGCTGACGACAAGGGGCGAATAGCTCCAACCGACGGTTTCCTTCACACGTTCTTCCGGGTCATCCGGAACATCGGCCCGCCAGTAAATGGGCATCAGGATGAGAAACCCGTGGTTGGTCTCACCCGACGCCTGAACCAGCGTGATCGGCGCCGTCAGCCGGGTTTCGCCACTTCGCGCCGCATTCAAGGCGGCGGTGCGCCGATTGCTTTCCGACGCAATATCAAGGCCCGTCGCCCCTTCGTTACCCTTGAGGGGATAGATGTACTTGATGATGAAGCGCTCGCCCGCGTTCGGGGCAAGTTCGCGCAGATTGAACGAAGGAAACTCGTCCACACGTGCCGCCTCGATGAAGCGCGCCGTTTGGTCGTTCGATATCTTGACGATGAACCCGAAACCGCGGGCGCCGGGAAACTCGTGGAACTGCTCACGCGTCTCGAAGTATTCCTTGAAGATGTTTCGGGGGATGTTTATCCGGCCGCCGGCGATGATCGCGCCGCGCGTCCCACGAAGGCCATATTGATACAGTTGAAAGCGTTCCTCGACGAGCGTCGTAAACTCCCGCGTAAGCGCGGCAAACCGATCGCGGGCGTCATTCTTGTTATGGACATACTGAAATATGCCCGCAGTCACCGCCACCACCGCCGTTAGGGCGATGCCGAATAAGGTAACAGCAGAAGGGCGGACGACGCGATCGACGGCCATATGGCTTGATCCCTTAGCGGTTCCCCCCACACAGGAAATCCGGGAAAGCTTCGCACGCCAAAGCCTTCCCGTGAACTGACTTAAGGTATCGCTCGATGGAACCGACATGCAACGGGGCAATCACCAAACCCAATAATGGTCAACCTGAGTGCCGCCAAGGCATTCGGATACACCGGAAAATCGTTACGGAAATCTCGGCGGACCTAGACGGCCGCCTTGCGCCATTCGTTGCCGGCATGGGGGCCGCAGGCCTGCCGTGCCTTTTCCAGCATTTTGCGTTCCGAGGCCGGCATGCGGGACGGGCTGGCCCTGTTCGGATCGTTGCCGTTGCCGCCGACTTTTTCATTCAACAGAGTCTTGATCTGCTTGTGCAGATCGTTGATTTCATTATTCAAAGCTGCCACCTCTCAAAACTTCATTGCGGCCTGTTGTAGGTCATCGCAGACCTACGGAACATCGCACGGAAGTATGCAGAACTGGGGCATCAGTATGGGGCAGGCCGGCCGTAACGGCAGGTTGGCCACGTCACGACGGGACGCGATGTGCCCCCGAACCCTTAACCCGAATGTCAATTCGCGACGCAAGCTGACACCATTTCGCCTCGGTAATATTGTCGAGGTCAATTGGCCCTTGTTCTTCCTCGGTTTTTTTCTCTGCTTCGGTCACCAGACGGCTAATTCTCTGGTGCAGGGTGCTGATTTCTCGATCCATGTTCGGCTCCGGCGTCGCGTGTTTCGGCCCGACAGCATCATTCTGACAATGACGCCCAATTCAGAACCGATAACGCAAGGTACGTGCCACACACGAAGATAGGGATGTCAGACGGCCTTGATGGTCCGTTCCGCCGGAAACCTGAGGATCACCGTCGTTCCCTTGCCGACCTCGCTTTGAATGGCGAGGTCGCCGTCGTGCAATTCGACGAGTTGCTTGGACAGGGTCA
>DNMS01000285.1:0-1215 GCA_003488105.1 Rhodospirillaceae bacterium | reverse complement strand
GACCTCGATCCGGATGCCGCCCCGGTAATCGACGCCGGTCGACATCGTCAGGGCGCCGCCTTCGGGCGTGAACTTGTTGGCGTTGGCAAACAGGTTCATCAAGACTTGGCGAATGATACGGCCGTCGCCCCGCAGTTTCGGCATGTTGTCGGGAATATTGATGGACAGGACCTGACTTTTCGCGCTGATGCGCGGCGACATCAGCCGCCGTACCGCGGCGGCCAGGTCGCGCAGGTCCAAATCCTCTTCTTCAAGTTTGGCTTCACCGGCCTCGACCTTTGAGATGTCCAGGATATCGTTGATCACATCCAGCAAGTGGCGCGCCGAATGCTGAATGTCCCCGGCATATTCCAGATATTGGGCATTGCCCATGCGGCCCATGATCTCGTCGACCATGAACTGCGAAAACCCGAGAATCGAATTCAGCGGCGTGCGCAATTCGTGGCTCATCATGGCAAGGAAACGCGACTTGGCGACGCTGGCTTCTTCGGCGCGGCGCCGCGCCCCGTCCAACTGCCGGGTTCGCTCGGCCACGGCGTCTTCAAGCTGCGCGCGCGCGCCGATCAATTCCTCTTCATAGGCGGCGCGCTCCGCGTGGGCGGATTCCAGGCGGTTGAGAAGACGGTTAAAGGCATCCTGCAGATGCTTGAGTTCGCCATCACCAGGCCCTACCGCCTGAATGTCCGAGTAGGGGCTGTAGCCCGGATCAATGCGATCGACCGCATCGGACAGACGGGACAGCGGGCGCACCAATTGGCGTTGGGCGAAATAGCTGAACAGAATCCAGATAAGCAAAAGCTTCACCATGGCGGCGGTCAGAATCAACATGATCGACAGCCACGATCGGGTCAGCGCCAGGTTCGCCGGCACCAGCAGACTGACACGCCCGAGATGCCGGGCCTTGTCCGAACCCTGGGCAACATAGTGGATATCGAACGAGTGAACCGCCATGCCCGAGCCATCACCGCTGTTGATGATGCCGTGCCCTCCCAGGCGACGGCCGCTGAACGGATCCTCGACAATCACTCCCTGGGCCACGGACAACCGCACCAGGGCCGTCAGCACCGCCCCCAGTTCCTTCTCGTCATAGGCCCAAAGCTGATCCGCGATGGGATCATGAAAGGCGCTTTTAACGATGCGGATTTCGCGCTCGATCTCTTCGTCCGCACGGCGCAGGACATCCCAGATCAAAACGGCGGTGATCAAAAGACCGAT
>DNMS01000101.1:14664-19150 GCA_003488105.1 Rhodospirillaceae bacterium | reverse complement strand
TCGCGCACGATACGCGGCAACTCGGCCGACCACGGGCTTGAAGACGTTGAGGGCCGCCAGGCCGTCGGCAAGTCCGACACTGGGACCATCACCCTGAACGCCTACCACGAAGGCGGCCACATCATCATCGAGATCGCCGACGACGGGCGTGGCCTGAACATCGACCGCATCAAACAGAAGGCGCTGGAAAACGGCCTGACGACCGAAGCCGACCTGGGGCAGATGACCGATCAGCAGATCGGCATGTTCATCTTCAAGGCCGGGTTCTCGACGGCGGAAAAGATCACCAACGTGTCGGGCCGCGGCGTCGGCATGGACGTGGTGCGCACCAACATCGAGAAAATCGGCGGCACCGTCGAACTGAAGACGACGCCGGGCAAGGGCTCGACCTTCACCATCAAGATTCCGCTGACCCTGGCCATCGTCTCGGCCTTGATCGTCGAATGCTGTGGCGAACGCTTCGCCGTGCCGCAGATCAGCGTTCTGGAACTGGTGCGCGCTTCCGCGCAGTCGGAAAACGCCATCGAGATGATCAACGAATCAGCCGTTCTCCGTCTGCGCGACCGGCTGCTGCCGCTGATTTCGCTGCGCGAGTTGTTGCGCCTTCAGGACCCGCCGGAGGCCGACAAGAGCAACGGCGGCGACAAGGACGAGGACGCGGCGCTGAAAACCACTGACGCCCTGGTGGCGGAAGCGATCGCCGACGACGAGGAAGTGTTCATCGTCGTCACCCAGGTCGGTTCCAACACCTTCGGCATCATCGTCGACCGCGTGTTCGATACCGAGGAAATCGTGGTCAAGCCGGTGGCGCCGATCCTGCGCGACATCACCTTCTATTCCGGCAACACGATCCTCGGTGACGGCAGCGTGATCATGATCCTGGACCCCAACGGCATCGCAGAGGCGGCCGGGGAAATGGATACCGAGCATCGCTCGGAAGCCGATATCCAGGCCGTGTCGACGGATGAGGAAACGACATCCCTGCTGGTGTTCCGCGCCGGCGGGCCGGAGCTCAAGGCGGTGCCGCTGGCCCTGGTCGCGCGGCTCGAAGAGATCGACATGTCCGAGACCGAAACCTCGCACGGCCAGGTCATGGTGCAGTACCGCGAACAGTTGATGCCGCTGGTTCCGTTCGCCGCGACCCATCAGTTCAAGGAAACGGGCCGCCAGCCAATCCTGGTGTTCACCGACCGCGAACGCTCCATGGGCCTGGTCGTGGACGAGATCGTCGATATCGTCGACGACCGCCTGAAGATCGAACTGACCACGGATATCCCGGGTTTGATCGGCAGCGCCGTCATCGCCGGCAAGGCGACGGACGTGATTGACGCGGGCTACTTCCTCACTCAGGCGTTCTCCGACTGGTTCGGCTCTGCGGATACTGCGGAAATCGAGAGTGCTTCGGGGAGGCGTCGTCGCGCGCTTCTGATCGACGACAGCCCGTTTTTCCGCAATCTTCTGGCGCCGCTGCTGTCGGTTGCGGGGTGGCAGGTCACGGCGCTGCAAAGCGCCCAGGAGGCCCTTTCCATGCGCGATAAGGGGGTGGCCTTCGATGTCATCATTTCCGACATCGAAATGCCGGGGATGAACGGTTTCGAGTTCGCGAACGAAGTTCGCCGCGGCGGTGCGTGGGAAAAAGTGCCCATGGTGGCGCTGTCGGCCCGCGCCACGAGCGCCGATTTCGAACGCGGACGTGACGCGGGTTTCAATGACTACGTGGCGAAATTCGACCGTGAGGCCCTGGTGTCCAGCTTGGCGCAGACTGTCGCAGGGGCGGCGTCCGGCCGCGTGGGCTAGGGTTTTTGGCCGATCTGTCGAAACGCATGGCGCAAGGATCGTTATTGCGATATCAGCATAAGTCCTGTTATCCAGGTTGGTGCAGTCGGCATCTGGGAGTGCAGGGAAATTTACGGATGGCAGCCGAAGTAACGGTAATCCGTATGCAACCGAAGACGAACTGACGCGGGTGGGCTAATGAAATCTTGTCTGATCGTTGACGACTCGAAAGTAATCCGGATGGTCGCGCGGAAGATCCTCGAAGAACTCAGCTTCGAGACGATTGAGGCGGCTGATGGCCAGGAAGCCCTGGATGCGTGCAAGCAAAAGCTGCCTGACGCTGTGTTGCTGGATTGGAACATGCCGGTGATGAGCGGGATCGAGTTTTTGCGGGAATTGCGCGCGCTGCCGGGCGGCGGCGGCCCGATTGTCGTGTTCTGCACCACTGAAAACGACATCCAGCATATCCAGGAAGCGATCGAAGCTGGTGCGAATGAGTACATCATGAAGCCATTCGACAGCGAGATTATCCAAGCGAAGTTCTCGCAGGTCGGCCTTCTTTAACTGTCTGCCGACCGACGGGTGGCGGATGTGGTTTATCGCGACGCGATAAGGGGTTACGGATGACGAGTGACGAAGTCCGCGTCATGTTGGTCGATGATTCCGCCGTGATCCGCGGCCTGATCGCGCGCATGATCGAAGGCGAGCCGGGTCTGCGCATCGCGGCGTCGGTCGGCAACGGCCAGATGGCTGTCGACCGCCTGAAAGCGAACCCCGTCGATGTCATCATCCTGGACATCGAAATGCCGGTGATGGACGGCCTGACGGCGATCCCGATGCTTTTGGAGATCAAGCCCGACGTCAAGATCATCATGGCGTCGACCCTGACGGAAAAGAACGCGGACATCAGCCTGCGCGCCCTTCAGGCTGGCGCGACGGATTATGTGCCGAAGCCGACGTCGACGCGCGAGATTTCCGGCGGCGACATCTTCAAGCAGGAACTTCTGGAAAAGATCCGCCAACTCGGCCTGATCAGCCGGCGTCCGCCGTCGACGCCGGGTGCTGCGTCGGCTGCCCCGGTGCTGAAGGAACGGGTTGCCAAGCCGCTTTACGAAAAACCGGTGCAGTTGCGGACGGACGGCGGGATGGTCCGCCCGCGCGTTTTGGCGGTCGGCAGTTCAACAGGTGGGCCGCAGGCCCTGTTCCAGCTTTTCAAGGACATTCGGCCAGACATCAACATGCCGGTGATGGTGACCCAGCACATGCCGGCGACCTTTACCACCATCCTGGCCGAGCATATCGCCAAGTCGACCGGCTGGCCCTGTACGGAGGCTGTCGACGGAACGCCGTTGCTGGCCGGGCACATTTATATCGCGCCGGGCAACTTTCACATGACGGTCGAACGATCCGGTGCAGGCATGGTGATCCGCACCAACCAAGACCCGCCCGAGAATTTCTGCCGGCCTTCCGTCGATCCCATGCTGCGGTCGCTCGCGGCCGAATTCGGCGGCGCGGTTCTGACGGTCATTTTGACCGGGATGGGGCATGACGGCCGCGATGGTGCCAAGGTCCTGGTCGAGGCGGGTGGCACGGTTCTTGCGCAAGACGAGGCATCTAGTGTTGTTTGGGGAATGCCGGGCGCGGTTGCCACGGCTGGTTTGTGTAATGCGGTTCTGCCGCTTAAGGATCTGGGCCCGCATGTCATGAGTAAATTGCGCACGAGGGCCGCATGAAGCCGGATGATTTCCAGTTCATGTCGACGATGTTGAAGCAGCGTTCAGGCTTGGTCCTGAACGAGGATAAGGCCTATCTGCTGGAAAGCCGCCTGATGCCGGTGGCCCGTGCCCATAACATCAAGGGCGTCGAGGAACTGATCGCGGAAATCCGAAAGTCGAAAAACGAGGCGATAATCGTTGAGGTCACGGAAGCGATGACCACGAACGAATCGTTCTTCTTCCGCGATATCAAGCCCTTTGATCTGTTCCGCGAGCACGTTCTGCCGCACATGCTGGAAAAGTGTGCCGCCAAGAAATCCCTGCGCATCTGGTGCGCCGCCGCATCGAACGGGCAAGAACCCTATTCGTTGGCGATGCTTCTGAAGGAAGCAGGGGCCCAACTCGCCGGTTGGCGGATCGAAATCGTCGGCACCGACATTTCCCGCCAGGTTCTGAAAAAGGCGGAAAATGGGCTTTATTCCCAGTTTGAGGTGCAGCGCGGCCTGCCCATCACCATGTTGGTCAAGTATTTCGACAAGGTGGATGACCAATGGCAGTTGAAGCCCGAAATCCGCGCCATGGTCCAGTACAAGTACTATAACCTTCTTGAAAATCTGGCACCGTTGGGCAAGTTCGACGTGGTGTTCTGCCGCAACGTGCTGATCTATTTCGATCAGCCGACCAAGACCGGGGTGCTCGCCGGGGTGGCGGATCTGATGCCTGATTACGGCATGCTGTTCCTGGGCGGGGCCGAAACGGTTCTCGGCGTGTCGGACAAGTTCGCCCCGGTGGCTGGCCAGCGTGGCGTCTACGCCTTGACCGGCAAATAGGTCTCCGGCCTACTTTCAAACACAAAAAAAGAGGCGGGAATGCCCCGCCTCTTGTTCGTGGACTTGGCGTCGAAGCCGGGCGTCAGCCGTTGGCCGCCGCCTTTTGCGCCGGTTCGGGATCACGCAGCACATAGCCGCGTCCCCAGACCGTTTCGATGTAGTTCT
>DNMS01000101.1:0-14562 GCA_003488105.1 Rhodospirillaceae bacterium | reverse complement strand
AGCTTCTTGCGCAGTTTGCAGATGAACACGTCAATGATCTTTAATTCCGGCTCGTCCATGCCGTTATAAAGATGGTTGAGGAACATCTCCTTGGTCAGGGTCGTGCCCTTGCGCAGGCTGAGCAGTTCGAGGATGCCGTATTCCTTGCCGGTCAAATGGATCGGCTGGCTGTCGACCTCGACCGTCCGGGTGTCCAGATTGACCATCAGCCGGCCGGTCTGGATGACCGACTGGGCGTGGCCCTGGGAACGCCGGACGATGGCCTGAATGCGGGCCATCAGCTCTTCCTTGATGAAGGGCTTGGTCAGGTAATCGTCGGCGCCGTGGCCGAGCCCCTTGACCTTGCTTTCCGATTCACCCAGCCCCGATAGGATCAGCACCGGGGTGTTGACCCGTGAATCGCGCAATCGGCGCAGGACTTCGAACCCGTCCATGTCCGGCAACATGATGTCGAGCACGATGATGTCGTAGTCGTAGAGCTTTCCGATCTCCAACCCGTCCTCGCCCAGGTCGGTTGTATCGACGACCATGTTGGCCGATTCAAGCATCATCTTGACGCTTTTCTGGGTCGAGGGATCGTCTTCGACGAGCAGCACACGCATGAACGGCCTCCTTAATCGGACGCATTAACCTTTGTTAACCATAACCTCCGCGGCGAATCGGCGCAAGTTGACGGGCTGTCCCCAGGAATATTTCGTTATTAAGCAGAGGCTTAACACTCCATCAACCGTTGTCCGTGATAGTATGGTCAGGCAATAAAAACGGTATTCGGATTCGCGGTCAAAGCGCTTGTACACGTTCGTCAATGACATTCTGAATGAAGTCGACCGGCACACCGGGCAGATTTACTTTGGCCGGGTCGCAAACATCGTCGGCCTGTTGGTCGAGGTCGAGGGCCTTCAGGGGGCGGTCTCCGTTTCCGATCACTGCGATATCACCACCAAGAACGGCAGCATCGTTCCCTGCGAGGTCGTCGGGTTCCGCGACGGCAAGGCGCTGGTCATGCCGTTCGGCGCGGTCGACGGTATCGGCATGGGTTGCAAGGTCGAGGTCGGCGCGTCGGAGCCGGTCATCTATCCGATCGAGGCCTGGCTGGGGCGTGTCATCGACGCCTTCGGCCGGCCCATCGACGGCAAGGGGCCGTTGCCCACGGGCTCGACCCCTTATCCGATCCATACGGTGCCGCCGCCCGCCCACGAACGGTCACGGATCGGCGGCAAGGTCGATCTCGGCGTGCGCGCGATGAACACCTTCCTGACTTGCTGCCGGGGACAGCGGCTCGGTATCTTCGCCGGGTCGGGGGTCGGCAAATCGACGCTGTTGTCCATGATGGCGCGCAACACGGATGCCGAGGTCAGCGTGATCGGTCTGGTCGGCGAACGCGGCCGCGAGGCCCGCGAATTCATCGAGGACCATCTGGGCGAAGAAGGCCTGAAACGCTCCGTGGTCGTCGTTGCAACTTCGGATGAGCCGCCCCTGGTGCGCCGACAGGCAGCCTTCATGACCATGGCGGTCGCCGAATTCTTCCGCGACTGCGGCGCCAACGTGCTGTGCCTGATGGACAGCGTCACCCGCGTCGCCATGGCGCAACGCGAAATCAGCCTGGCCGTGGGCGAACCGCCGGCCTCCAAGGGCTATACGCCTTCCGTCTTCGCGTTGTTGCCGCGGCTTCTGGAGCGCGCCGGCCCCGGTCGTCAGGGACAAGGCGACGTGACCGGGCTGTTCACGGTGCTGGTCGAGGGTGACGACCATAACGAGCCGGTGGCCGATGCCGTGCGCGGCATCCTGGACGGCCACGTCGTGCTTGACCGCGCCATCGCCGAGCGGGGCCGCTATCCCGCCATCAACATCCTGCGCAGTGTGTCCCGAACCATGCCGGCCTGCAACACGCCGGAACAGAACGCCCTGGTCGTCCGTGCGCGGCAGCTGTTGTCCGTCTACGAAGACATGGCGGAATTGATCCGCCTCGGCGCCTATCGCCGCGGCTCGGACCCCAAGGTCGATGAGGCGATCAAGTACTATGATGCCATCGAAGCATTCCTGGGTCAGGAAATCGGAGATGTCACGGAGCTCGACAGCTGTTATCGCCTGCTGGCGGAAACCCTTGAAATGCCTGCCCCCGAACCGCAACACGCGGCTGCGGCGCCTGCCGATGGCACGGCCCCGGCGGTGTGATGCGGGCCTGACGGAGACACCAAAACCCCATGGCCGCCGGCCTGAAGAATCTGATCCGCCTGCATGAATGGACCGTCGATGAACGGCGGCGCGAGCTTGGCCAGCATATCCGCAGGCTGAATGAACTGGATCAGCAGGTCCGCGATCTGGAGGCTGAATTGAAACGCGAACAGGCGCTTGCCGGGTCCAGTGAAATGGGCATCACCTTTGGCGCCTACTACAACCTGTTCCGTTACCGGCGCGCCCTTCTCGATCAGAAGATCCGTGCCAAGGAGGCGGAAATCCTGGAGGCCCGCGATATCCTCAGCCGTGCCTTCATGGAATTGAAGAAATATCAGGTCGCCGACGAAATCCGTAAGCGCGAAGTGGCACTGGAAGAAGCGCGCCGGGAGCAGGGTGAATTGGACGAACTCGGCCTGCAGCTCTATCGCCGCCAGTCGGCGCGCCGCAAGGCGGCCCGTACGGCGGGGTAAACGCCGGCGTTCGATCAGATCGAATGCAGATGTGCCAGAAGGGCCGCGTTGTTCCATTGCGGCTGGCGGTCCTCGACCAGAATCTTATGCTCCGACACACCATCCGCGGCACCCCGGCGGGTGACGATCTGGACCCAGCGCGGCACCAGTTCATTGCTGACATCCTGCAGGATCGTTGTCGCCAGATTTTCATGAGATGGCCAATCGCCATCTTCCAGCGCCCGCAGGTAGGCGGCGAAGGCGGTGGGCGAGACGGTCAGCGCATCAGGCACGTAGCGCAGCGCGACATCGATTGATCCGCCCAGGGCGGTGAGCCGGCCGCTCAGGCTCGATACGAAATCGATGTTGCGATCCGGATTGGGGGCTGGAGCCAGAACGGCCCGCCGCTGCCACAGATCCATGGTTCCGTTCTCCCTATACGACCAGTCCAACCCCGCCCTTGGCCGGGGCAGGGGGTTCGACTGCGATGAAATTGGCGGGCTGCGCCTGAAATCCGACGCCGCCCCGGAATCCGGTGATGTCGCCTGACACTTCGTAAAGATGACGGATGTCATTGCGCATGTCCGGCGGCAAATGTGCGTCCGACCGCACCACCATGTCCATTCGCCGGTGCGCCGTGTCGACCAGGCCATCCAGTTGAATGTGTCCCAGTCTCGACAGGGTGACGTCGATCACGAAACGCGTGCCGGGACCGTGCGCCGCGTCGTCGTCGTCCTCAGCCTGGGCGCGGGTGAACAGGCGGATCTGTTCCAACTGCCCGCCGTTCAGGAAAGGGATCATGAAGATGCGCCAGTCGCCTGTGGACGGCTCGTCCGCCAGGCGTGACAGCTGTCCCATATCCTCGCGCATACGGCCCAACAGTCCCGGGTTGACCCGCTGCAATACCCGCACGGTATTATCGCCCAGCCAAGCACGGGCATCACCGCCCCGCACGGCTGATAGAAAAAACAGTATGTTCGCCGTCATGTTGCCGTCCGGGCGTGGCAGGACCGCATGCAGCAAGTGCTGTGCGGTGTTGGGCGCGACCTGGGCCAGGGTCTCGACCACGTCGCGCATGGCGGGCCATTGGTGGTCGAGGAACAAGGCTTGGCGGAAAGTCAGCTGCGCTTTGTCGAGAAGCGGTTCCGGCAGCGCCGGGGGCAGCGGCGCGCTGGTTACGGTCAGCACCACGCGGCCCCCCTCGGGCGGTGGGTTCGCGCCGGCGAGGGCGATCGGGCCCAGTGGCGTTTCAACGATAGGCTGACCGCCGGCCTGCGTGCCGCTGACGATCCCGGTTAGTGTCTGTCCCAAAGCTGCAAGCGGCGGTGTCGGCCCCTGGGTCTGAGTCAGAGCTGCCGAGCCGCCCGGCGGGGCCGCCTGCAAGGCCGTGATCTGGACCGTGAACTGGGTTCCGGCCGGCAGGGTCTGGGATGGGGTGGTCTGAGGGGAACCTGCCGAAGACGGTCCGATACCGGTTTGGCCCTGGCCCGAAAGGCTGGCGGCCAGGGGGCCGGGGACAGAACCGGGCAACGATCCGCTGGTGCCGGTCGGTTGACCGAAGGGGGATGGAACCCCCGTTCCCGCCGTGCCGGGAACAGTCGCGCCCCCCTGGCCAGGGAGTGCGCCGGGTGCCGAGGTTGTGGGAAGAAGGGTCGGCAAGGTCGGTGCCGGAATGCCCGGCGCCGGGCGCAGCAGAGTTGCGATCAGGCTGTTGCCTTCGGCGAAGGGCGGCAGGTTGAGCACCGGCGTCCCGGCCGTGGCCTGGGCACCTGCTTGGAGGGATTGGGCGGCGGCGCGTAGGGCGGCGGCCGGGCTCTGACCATTGATCGCGGCGATGATGAATTGAAGCTGCGGGCCGCGCCCGTTCAATTGCAGGGTCACCTTGTCGCCGGGGTTCAAGTTCAACAGGGTCTGTAACTGCAATTGCAATTTGCCGACCCCTCCTTCGAGGGTCGCAAGCCCCTGCGGCGTCACGGTGGCGATCTGCAGGTCGAAGCGCGCCCCCAGGGCGGCGTCGAGGATCGCCTGCGGCACGGGCGCCTGGGCTTGGGCCGGGGGCAGGGTGATGGCTGTCGGCGGCGGCAGGGAAGCGGTGACCGTCGGCGTCACCGGCGGGGGCGGCGGCGGTGCGGAAATTTCCGACATTGGTGCGACCCCCAAATTGTGCTGCGGCCGCCCACGACCGGAGGGCTCAGCCCTCGGCCGGAAGGGCGACGTTGATCATCCGTTCGTGGCCGTCGATCAGATCTTCCAGATCCACGTCTTCGTCTTCGATCTCACGCAAGGGAAGGTCCGCGTTCAGGCTGAGAACCTCGCCGTACAGCAGGTCCGCGAGATCGGGCGCACCCGTCGGGAAGAAACCGTCGATGGGATCGGCCGACCCGGTGGTTCCGGCAAGGGCCAGTCCGGCGCTTTCCATGGCGGCCAGGATCGCGCCCAGGCGGCCGGTGGCGTCCGTGCGGGTGACCAGCATGCGTTTGATGCCAAGCGCGCCGAACGCCATGGCCACGTCTGCGGCTTCCAGCGCGTCCATGCCCGCGTTCAAAACCAGAACCGGCTCGGCGGGGGCGGCGTTGACGAAATCGAACAGGCCGTCCATTTCCGTATGGGACCGGTGGTTGACCCCCGGCGAATCGATCAGCACCACGGTCCGCTTGGGAATGCGGGCCATGAACTGAGCCAGTTCCTCGGCGGTTTCGGTGATGAAGACTTCCTGGCCCATGACCTTGGCGAAGGCGGTCAACTGTTCGACCGCGCCGGCGCGTTTAAGATCGGTGGTCAGAAGCTGCACGGAGCGCCGCGCCATCAGCGCCCGCGCGGCCAGTTTCACCAGGGCCAGCGTCTTGCCGGCGCCCGGCGGGCCGACCAGGATCAGACGCTGGTTGTCGGCGGTCACGTCGATGGGAACGAAGTTGAAATCGAGGGCCAGGGTACCGGTCAAGGCCGCGATCGGCGTGCGCGGCTCCATGTCGGCGGCGGCCTGGGATAGACGGTCGGCCAGATTCATCGGCACGCCGTGCAGCAACAGGGTCTCCAAGACCTGGTCGAAACGTTGTTCCGGTGCCATCGCGACATGGCCCAGGCGCGGGTCGCTGGCGTCCTGCTGGCGGGCGGCGACGATCCGCGCCTCGCCGCTGATCGGGTTGGTCTGGGTCGACACGATGGTCGCCTCGTCGCCCAGTTCGCGCCGCACGAGGGTCATCGCCTGCCGCAGGTTCGCCGCCTTGAATGTGAGAAGCCGCATGATCGTTTCTCCTGTAGCTTTCTGCCGTACGTTACACCTGCCCCACGGTCTTGATCTTGGCCTTGGGGTGGATTTCGTTCTGGGACATCACGACGGTCATCGGCCGGAAACGCTCGACGATGGAGCGCACATAGGGCCGGATGGCCGGGCTGGTCAACAGGACGGGGCTTTCGCCCATCATCGCCTGCCGTTCGAAATTGGTGCGCAGCGCGCCGATGAATTCCTGGAGCTTCGAGGGCGCCATGGAAAGCTGCTTGTCGTCTTCCGGGCCGACGATCGATTCGGCGAAGGCCTGTTCCCACGGCGGCGACAGGGTCACCAGGGGAATAAAGCCCTGGTCGTTCACGTTGGCATCGGAAATCTGCCGCGCCAAACGGGCCCGCACATGTTCGGTGATCATCATCACGTTGCGGGTTCCGGCGCAGGCTTCGGCGACGCCTTCCAGGATGGTCGGAAGATCTCGGATCGACACACGTTCTGCCAACAGGTTTTGCAGAGTCCGTTGCAGGCCGCCCAGGGAGATCGTGCTGGGGATGATGGATTCGACCAGCTTTTGCTGCTCCTTGTCGAGTTCATCGAGAAGCTTCTGCGTCTCCGCATAGCTCAGCAGATCGTCCATGTTGTCCTTGATGATCTCGGTCAGGTGAGTGGTCACCACCGTTGCCGGATCAACCACCGTATAACCGCGGAACAGGGCCTCTTCGCGGTTGGCATCCTCGATCCACATGGCCGGCAGGCCGAACGTCGGCTCCATGGTCTTTTCCCCGGCCAGAGTGATTTCCTCGCCGCGTGGGTCCATGACCAATAGCATGCTGGGACGAAGGTCACCGCGCCCGGTCTCGATTTCCTTGACCCGGATAACGTAGGTATTGGCGGGAAGCTGCATGTTGTCCTGGATGCGCACGGACGGCATGACAAAGCCCATTTCCGATGCCAGCTGGCGGCGCAGGGCCTTGATCTGGTCGGTCAGGCGCTGACCGTTCTCGGGCGGCGAATTGATCAAAGACAGCAGGCCGTAACCGAGTTCCAGGCGCAGGTAATCGATACGCAAGGCCGTTGCGATGGGTTCTTCCGCGGCCTTGCTCGGTTCCGGCGTGGAATCCTCAAGCGCCTGAATCTCTTCTTCGGCTTTACGTTTGTCGCGGGCCGTCACAATGAATCCCATGGCGCCCGTGGCGAAGGCCAGCAGCAGGAAGGGGAAGGCTGGAATGCCGGGCATGGCCGCCAGGCCGACCAGCAGGAAGCTGGACATGCCGAGGGTTTTCGGCTGGCCGCCGAGCTGGCGGAACAGGGTTGCTTCGGTCGGGCCGGTGATGCCGGCCTTTGTCACCATCATACCGGCGGCGGTCGAAACGATCAGCGCCGGGATTTGGCTGACAAGACCGTCGCCGACGGTCAGGCGTGTGTACATGTCGGCGGCCTGGGCGAACGACAGATCGTTCTGCGCAACCCCGATCACCATGCCGCCCAGCACGTTGATCAAGGTGATCAGAAGGCCGGCGATAGCGTCACCGCGCACGAACTTGGAGGCGCCGTCCATGGCGCCGAAGAAAGTGCTTTCGTCTTCCAGTTCCTTGCGTCGGGACCGGGCGTCGTCTTCGTCGATCAGGCCCGACGACAGGTCGGCGTCGATCGCCATCTGCTTGCCGGGCATGGCGTCCAAGGTGAAGCGCGCCGCCACTTCGGCGATACGGCCCGAACCCTTGGTGATAACGATGAAGTTGACGAGCACCAGGATCGCGAAAACGATGATCCCGATGACGAAGTTGTCCTGCATGACGAAACCGCCGAAGGCCTCAATGACCTGACCGGCAGCATCCGTTCCCGTGTGCCCTTCGGCCAAAATCAGGCGCGTCGAAGCCAGGTTCAACGCCAGGCGAATCATGGTCGCCAGCAGCAGGACTGTGGGGAATGAGTTGAAGTCGAGCGGCTTTTCGATGAACAGCGCCGTCATCAGGATCAGCACGGAGAAGGTGATGGAAAAGGCCAGGCTCATATCCAGGAGCCAGGTCGGCATGGGCAGGATCAGCACCACCAGGATACCGATGACGCCAAGCGCGAAGATCAGATCGCCACGCTTGAGAAGATCGACCAAACCCTGGAACGGGTTGCCGCCTTCTTCCTCGGGCCCCGACTGTGGAGCGCCGCGCGGCGTGGCCGTGCGGGCGGGCGCGGTGGCGCTTTGCGTCGCCTCAGCCATTACCGTTCCCCGCCGTCATATCGTTTATTCCCGTTGTCATTCGTTTCGGCATTTTCTTGTCGTCGTTCATCGGATGCCTTGGTCGGTCCGTTTCACGTCCCGGATCAGGACGGGGCCGGCGCCGCGCCGGCTTCGCCCGGTTGCGGCACGGAAAATCCTTCCTGGCTGTACTGGCGCAGCTTGTTGCGCAGCGTGCGGATGGAAATGCCCAAGATGTTGGCCGCATGCGTGCGGTTGCCCAGACAGTGATGCAGGGTGTCGATGATCAGGTCGCGTTCCACGTCGGCGACGGTGCGTCCGACCAGGGCCGCGGTTTCCATGTCCGCGTCGGAAATTCCGGTGGCCGACGCCCCCTGGGAGCCCGACACCATGATGGTCTCCGGCCCGATTTCCGATCCGGTCGCCAGAATCACGGCACGGTGGATGGCGTTTTCCAACTCGCGCACGTTGCCGGGCCAGCTATGGGCCTTAAGTCGGCTCATGGCACCTTCGGAAATCGGCCGCTCGTCGATATGGTTGGCTTCCGAATACTTTTTCACGAAATGACGGGCCAAGAGGGGGATGTCCTGTTCCCGCCGGGCAAGCGACGGCATCACCAGGTTGACCACGTTGAGGCGGAAGTACAGATCCTCGCGGAAGGTGCCCTTGGCGACCTCGTCCTGCAGGTTGCGGTTGGATGTGGCGATGATGCGGACATCGACCTTTACCGGCTTGGCACCGCCGACCCGGTCGATTTCGCGTTCCTGCAGGGCGCGCAGCAGCTTGGCCTGGAGGCGCGGGTCCATTTCCGAGACTTCGTCGAGCAACAGAGTGCCGCCGTCCGCTTCCTCGAACTTTCCTATGCGGCGCGACACGGCGCCGGTGAAGGCACCTTTTTCGTGCCCAAACAATTCAGATTCCAATAGGTTTTCTGGAATGGCCGCGCAGTTTACGGAAATGAAAGGGGCTTCTTTGCGGCGTGATTTGCGGTGGACGTAGCGGGCCATCACTTCTTTACCAGAGCCGGACTCCCCCGTGATCAGTACGCTAGCTTCAGACGGGGCAATTTGGTCGGCAAGTTTGATGACATCGCCCATTGCAGGGTCTTGGAAAACCATTTGATGGCTTTCTTCTGAGACAGCTGCCAAGACGGCCGCGATCAGATCTGCATCTGGTGGTAGGGGAATGTATTCTTTAGCCCCGCTGCGAATGGCATTTACCGCTGCTTGGGCATCGGCCTCTACGCCGCAGGCGACGATCGGCACATAGATGTGTTCGGCTTGGAGTTGATTGATCAACCGCGCAATGTCGAGGGAGACTTCGACCATCACCAAATCAGCTCCATTGCCAGACCGCAGTGAGGCCATGGCTTGGTCGATGCTTTCGGCGTGTACAACTTTGGCGCCCTTATCCATCGCCATTTTAGTGGCGGTTGAGAGCTGTCCGTTGAGGGTTCCAACAATGAGCAAGCGCATTTGTAATACTCCTTAAGACCGTAACTTAGTTGTACAGACGAATTTGTTCGGCTGGTGGCAACATCGAATTGAGAACCATTTGAAGACGACGGGGACTTTCTTGGCGGCCAATGGCAGCCACGCTTGTGGCGTATAGAAGGAGCTTTGCGTTTTCTTCTTGTGAATTGCGTTCAATTTTACTGGCAAGCGGGGCAAACAACATGTTGCCTAAAATCGCGCCGTAAAAAGTGGTGATTAGCGCAACAGCCATGGCTGGTGCGATTTGTGTCGGGTCGTTGAGGTCTGCCAACATTTGAACAAGACCAACCAACGTACCGATAAGGCCCATTGCGGGGGCGACTTCGGCAGCACGCCGTAAAACTTGTGCGGAGCGGACATCTTTCTGTGCCCGTGCGGATAATTCAGAATTGAGCATTTGCTCTACTTCATCCGGGTTTATGCCGTCGATGATGAGGGAGATGGCTTGTTTGACAAATACATTCTGGCGCAATTTTGGCAGATGGCGCTCTACGCCTCGAATGCCTTCTTTGCGGTGTGCATCTGCCATGTGTAATAGGTTTTCTGTGGTGGCTGTGTCATGGGACCCAACCACTTTGAGTGTCCGCCATGCGGCTGAAAAGGCCGTTGAAATTTCAGACATGCGGAATGAAATAAGGGTCACCGCAAAGGTTCCACCAATAACGATCAATGCAGCTCTGACATTGAAAAAGGCTGTGGCATCGCCGCCTAGAAGAACCGCGAGGGCGACTAGGGCGAAAGCAGCAATCAAGCCTATGAGTGTGGCGAAATCCATTTGAGTTCTAAAACCTTTTAGTTGATGCCGCTTTTGATGATTTCAGTCATGGTGACGCCGAGGCGTTCTTCCACAACCACAACTTCGCCACGTGCCACGAGGCGGTCGTTGACGTAAATGTCGATGGCTTCACCGACCTTGCGGTCCAATTCGATGATGGTGCCTTCGTCTAGTTTGAGCAGTTCACTCACTTCGATATGAGACTTGCCCAAGATGGCAGATACGTGGACGGGAATATCAAACACAGCTTCTAGGTCGGTCGCATTGCGTTCGGCTTCGCCATCTTCTGGATTCATATCTTCCGCATTACTGGAAGAGGTTGCCGGGGTGCCTTGGTTTGAAGCGGCAAGGTCTGGCAGATTCATGTTTTCTGTGTCGTCAGCCATTTTAGTCTCCTGCAATGAAGGGGAGGTCCCTTCTGCTCGTTAATGTTTGTTATGCTGCGCCGGTGGGCGACAAGGCATCTAGGTACCGGTTAATGATGAGAGTGATTTCTTCTTCGATTTCATTTTGAGAGCGTGATACGCCACCTTCGCTCCATTCGACTTTACAGTCGCTGTCACCCAAGCTTGGGTCGGCTAAAAGCAAGACACGTTCTTCAATCCCGCATTCGTGTGCCATTTTCTCCACGTAAGGGCGGGTTTCTTCTAGTGCACTTTCACTCACCCGAACAGCAAGGTGTGGTTCGCGGTGGAGGTGTTGCAAGCAATCGGCAATTACAGCCTTAACCTCTGCGACAGGTTCTCGTTTGATCATTGCCGGGGCTAAGGTCATCGCAATTTTATGAGCAATTTCGGTCGCAGTTTGTTGACTCGCGCGTGCATTTTGATCGGCGGCCGACATCAGTGTTTGGGTTGTAGCCAAAAGCTTTTGTAGCAAGTTGGCTTGCGTATCTTCGGATTTGTTTTCGAGTTCGGCACGTGCATCCGCCATGCCTTGCTCATAGGCGGCAGCTTTCATCATTTCAATATGTGTGTCGGTGCTGGCGCGGTGGGCTGTGCTGTTCGGGCCTTCGTGCACGGCGCCGTTTTCTTCAAACACAGTGTCAAAAGCAAATTTCTTTACGACCGGTTGTTTTGCTGGGGTTGAGGTTGCCATTAGTACACCAACTCATCTTCTGATTTGTTTTCTGCCAACATAATTTCACCTTTGGCAGCTAAATCTTTTGCGGTGTTGACCATCAACATTTGCGCTTCGTCTACATCACGCAGGCGCACAGGCCCCATCACTTCCATGTCTTCTTTCAAAATTTTCGCTGCGCGCTCAGACATGTTGGTGAAGAACAGATCCTTGAGGGAGTCTGAGGCACCTTTCAGCGCAAGGCCGAGTTTGTCTTTGTCTACCGCGCGCAGAAGTGTTTGTACGCTGGTCGGGTCCAATTTGGAGAGATCTTCAAATGTGAACATCAGAGATTTGATCTTCTCGGCTGCTTCACGGTTGCGCTCTTCCAAAGAGGTCATGAACCGCGTTTCGGTTTGGCGATCGAAATTGTTGAAGATTTCGGCCATCAATTCATGGCTGTCGCGGCGGTTTGTGCGCGATAGGTTAGACATAAATTCGGCGCGGAGTGTTTGTTCCACTTTTTCCAAAATGTCCTTTTGTACCGCTTCCATGCGCAGCATGCGGGTGATGACTTCAAGGGCGAAGTCTTCTGGCAAGTGCCCGAGAACACGAGCGGCGTGTTCTGATTTGATTTTGGATAAAACAACGGCAACGGTTTGGGGGTACTCGTTCTTGAGGTAAGAGGCGAGGACCTGCTCGTTTACGTTGCCAAGCTTTTCCCACATGGTGCGACCGGCTGGGCCACGAATTTCTTCCATGACGTTGTCGACACGGTCTTCTGGTAAGAAGCGCTTGAGCAAGCGTTCGGTGCTGTCAAATGACCCAACGATGGACCCAGCAGAAGACATGCGAGAGGTGAATTCGACCAGTAGCTTTTCAACAACGGTGGATTGAATAGCGCCTAGAGACGCCATTGTTTGAGAGATTTCTTTAATCTCATCATCATCAAACAGATCCCAAATGGCAGCGGCATGGTCGTCTGAAAGGGACAACATAAAGATTGCCGCTTTTTCAGAGCCAGTGAATTTGGAAATATCATCTTTTGCCGGTTTAGCCATGTCTATTCTTCCTCATGTAACCAGCTGCGCAAGATAGACATCGTTTCATCAGGATGGTTCCCGATGATTTCGGCTACTTTCTTGAGGGACGATTCACGTACTTGTCCCTCAATTTTTGCGATGTCGATCATGGACTCAATCGGGTTTTCTGCATTTTCGGCCCCTTCAAGGCCCGCGCCGTTTCCGGCGGCAACGCCTGCCAGTTGTGCTTGCACCCCCGGTGGGAGCATGGCTTGCTCTCCGTCCGTCCCAGTTCCGCCGCCAGCGCTGGCACCTGCTAGGGCAAGGGTTGCGCCGTTTGCAGCAATCATGTTTTCACCGCTAATGACCCGGCGCAGAAGAGGGCGCACGACCATCAATAAGACAATCACGGTGAGGATAGCCAAGGTTGCAGACTCGCCAATGCGGAAGTAATCCGCTTTGGTGAGAGATAGAAACGTTTCTTCTTCATTCATCAAAGGTTCTGGAAGTTCACGCGCTGCAAATTGAAGGTTGATGACTTCAACTTGGTCGCCGCGCTCTGTGTCAAAGCCAATAGCTGAGCGCACCAAGGTATTGATTTTTGCAAGGTCTTCTTCTGAGCGTGGGGCATAAACAACGGAGCCATCTGCTTGCTGGGCATATGTGCCATCAACAAGAACCGCGACAGAGAGACGTTTAATGCCACCGGCTTCTTGAATTTGTGTTTCTGTCGTATGTGAAATTTCGTAGTTGACGGTTTCGGTGACGCGGTTTGAAGATTCTTTGTTGCCGCCAGCACCTTCGCCTCCAGCGCCTGCTTCAGGCAAGGCGTTGCCAACGGTGACGCCGTTTTGGGCTGCAGCGCCGTTTGCGGCGGAAGAGTTTTCTTCTTCAGTTTGTGTTGACCGGGCAACTTGGCTTTCTGGATCATAGGTGTCGGATGTGCGGGTGACGCGATTGAGGTTCAGCTCGGCGGAGACTTCAACCCGTGCTTTGTCGGGGCCGACGATGGAGGCCACGATGGTTTCAACTTGCTTACGTACGCGTGATTCATAGTTCAAGTTACGTTCTTCGAGTGCACCAGAAACAATGGCGCCTTCTTCTTCGTCTGCACCAGAGGCAAGAAGATTACCTTGCTCGTCGATGATGGACACTTTGCCGGGCTTGAGGCCCTGCACAGCAGAAGAAACTAAGTGCTGAATTGATTTGACTTGCGCACGGCCTAAATCGCCACGCACGCGCAGCACAATAGAGGCGCTTGGTTCGCGACGTTCACGAGAGAAAATTTCACGCTCCGGCAAAACCAAATGTACCCGCGCACTTTGAACCTGAACAATTTCGCCGATGGTGCGGGACAGCTCGCCTTCTAAGGCGCGCATGTAGTTTAGGTTTTGCACAAAGCTTGTGGTGCCGAGGGTGTCTGTGTTGTCGAAGATTTCATATCCAACGCTGCCGCCTTTGGGAAGGCCGCGTTCTGCCATGGATAGGCGCAGGCGTAGCACTTTGTCTTGTGGGACAAAGATTTTTGTGCCGTCGCCCCCTAATGTGTAAGGGATGGAGAGAAGATCGAGTTCACTGATGACTTGCGCGGCATCGTCTTGGGAGAGTTCGGAATACATGAGTGCCATTTGCGGCTCGCTGATGCGAACGGTCACATAGGCAAAGAAACCAATGAGGGCCATACCGACAATGCCGAGAGCCACAATGCGGCCCATGCCCATAGATTTCAGAAATTCAGCAAAGCTGTTCACACTACCACCCAATTTGACGCAAAACAGGCAACCGTTCCTCGGTTCGCTCGTTTAGTTCACTTCTAGGGAGGTGCAAATTCTTTGCCCCACTCCAAACCTGAAACCCCTTCCAGGTTATCCCGTAGGCAAAAATTACCGGGTTAGGCTAAACAGATACTTAACGAGGCAACATTAATTGCATTCATTTTGGTTAATATCTGTTAAGGATCGGTGAGTAATGGGGATAAAAAAACCGGCAGCCTAGGAAGGCCGCCGGTTTTGATAGGCAATAAGCACGCAGTACAATTTAATCTTACTGCCGATATTGTTGGACGCGAGTAGCGCGCAGACCCGCAAGACCGTGTTTTTCGATCGATCGTTGCCAACTTAGGAACTCTTCCACGGTCAGCGTGTACCGACGGCAGGCTTCTTC
>DNMS01000280.1 GCA_003488105.1 Rhodospirillaceae bacterium | reverse complement strand
GCATCGACATCTATTTCGACAACGCCGGCGGGCCGATCCTCGAAGCGGCCCTCGACGCTGCCAACCGGTTCGCCCGCTTCGTCGAATGCGGCATGATCTCGCAGTACAACCTGACCCGCGACGAGACGCCGGGCATCCGCAACATGACCCATGTGGTGCGCAAGGCGATCCGCATGCAGGGCTTCATCGTCTCCGACCACGCCGACCGCCGCGCCGAATTCGATGCGGAGATGATTGATTGGCTGAAGGCCGGAAAGATCAAATACCGGATCGACGTCGCCGAGGGCCTGGATGCCGCCCCCGCCGCCTTCATCGCCATGCTAAAGGGCGAGAATTTCGGCAAGCAGGTGGTGCGGATCAGCGCCGAGGACTGATTCCTAGACCAGCTTCGGGAAATCCGTGACGCCGACGTCATGGCCCATCTGGGTCAGGACCGTCGTCAGCTGCCCCCGGTGGTGGGTCTGGTGGTTGAACATATGGCTGACCAGGATCCAGCGCGGCTGGTTGAAGGTCAGGCCATCCGTGCGCGAGGTCCATGTCACCGTTTCCGACAGCCAGGCATCGGTCAGGGCCGCTGCCCAGGCCGTGATTTCGTCGTCCAACGCCCTGCGTGCGGCGCGCAGTTCGTCGAAGCCGGAAAACAGTTCGACATGCGTCCCCGGGGTCGGGCGGTTGCCGCCGTCGAACCGGTTCATCCAGGCCTGATCGCCGAACATCAGATGGTTGAGCGTGCCGTGCACGGATTTGAAGAACGCCCCCCGGTCGGCTTTTCGGTCGGTGTCCGGAATGTCGGCGCAGACGGCATAGACGGCGTCGTTCATGGCGCGGTTGTATCGGGCGAAGGTCTGGTACAGCGCGGGCAAGGACATGGTCGGCTTCCTTCGGGGGGAGGAGGGACGGCCCGCCAGTCTAGAGAGGAAGGCCGCTGCCGATAAAGAGGGAGGCGGGAAAAACCCTTATGCCGGAACCAGCATGTTCAGGCGCTCACGCGCGATGCGGGCGTCCAGCGGCAGGCGGGTGACGATGTCGCCGTCGCCCTGCACGGGCTCACCGGCCACGCCCTCGACGATGATCGAGGTCGCGGGGATAACTTCGTAATCGGGCAATTTATCGAGCCGGCCCAAGACCATCCAGACGGTGTAGCGCAGCGCACTCCACGGCCCCACGGATTTGAACAGGCAGACATGCAGGCGCGGGTCGCCCAAGGCCGCATCCTTGGCGCAAACGAAGCGCCCGCCGTAAAAATGGCCGTTGGCGAACACGGCCGAGCCCACCTCATAAGGTTTGCCGTCGACCATCAGCCGGTAGGACCGGAACTTGTAGCGGAAGAACCCGCAGAGCGTTTCCCACACATAGGCCGATTTGCCGATCAGCCGTTTCAGGCCCGCATCGACCGAGGCCACCACATGGGCGTCAAAGCCGACGCCCGCCATCATTACGAAGCGCCGTCCGTTGACGTCGCCCAGGTTGACCGGCCGGGTGCGGCCCAAGGCGATGGTGCGGGCCAAACCGACATCGTCCGTCGGCAGGTCCAGTTCGGCGGCCAGCACGTTGGCCGTGCCCAGCGGGATGATGCCCAGCGGCATCTGCCGCCCCGCCAGGCCGTTGATGACCTCGTTGATGGTGCCGTCGCCGCCGGCGGCGACGATCACGTCATAGACCTCGGTAGATGCTTCGCGCGCCGTGCGTTCCGCATCGCCGCGGGCCCGGGTTTCATGCAGGGTGACGTCGGCGCCGAGGCTCCACATGATCTCCAGAATACGGGTCAGGCGCGCGCGGCGGCGCGCCCCGGCGGTCGGGTTGAAGATCACAAGAACCTTGCGGGGAGCAGCCATCAGCGTGTCCGGCTCCCCCGGGAGGGCGTTTGAATCGGGCATGATGTGTCGTTTAGACCCAGGAATGTGGCACTTTTGTTGCGACTATAATTTCAAATCTATTTCCCGTGTGTGAAGTTTCCATGACAGGGACTGAAAGTAATGGCGGACATATGGTCAATTACATAAAAGTCCCCACTAAATATAGGCCATGCGACAACAACCGCCGTGGACGACATGAACGCTGTAAACCGGAAGACGTCTTACAAGTTCCGCTCGATCTGGATTTCCGACATCCACCTGGGCACCCGGGGATGTCAGGCGGAAATGCTCCTCGATTTCCTCAAGCATACGGAATCGAAATACCTCTATCTGGTCGGCGACATCATCGACGGCTGGCGGCTCAAGAAAAAACGGTACTGGCCCCGGGCTCATGAAGACGTCGTTCGGGCCATCCTCAAGAAAGCGAAACTCGGCACCAAGATCATCTACATCCCGGGAAACCACGATGAAAATTTTCGTGAATTTTCCGGTCGCATGGTCGCCGACGTGGAAATCCTCGAGCACGCAATTCATGAAACCGTGGAAGGCCGCCGTTATTTCGTAACCCACGGGGACCAATACGATGTGGTGCTGCAAAACGCCAAATGGATGGCCTATCTAGGCGACCGGTTCTACGAAGTCGCGCTGACATCCAACACATGGCTGAACTGGATACGCCGGCGCCTTGGGCTGGAGTATTGGTCGCTGGGTGCCTTTGCCAAACGTCACGTGAAAAGTTTCATCAACATTATCGGACAGTTCGAGACCGTGGTTGCAGACGACATCCAAAAACGTGGCCTGGACGGCGTCATCTGCGGTCATATCCATCACGCCATGAGCCGCGAAATGAACGGCATTCATTATGTAAATACGGGTGATTGGGTGGAAAGTTGCACCGCCGTGGCCGAACATCATGATGGGAAATTGGAAGTTATCTACTGGACTGACCCGGCTCGAAAACGTGTCCATGCGACCAATCCAACGACCAGGCCGGCATTCGGCAACAGGTCTATATGACCTCCATTCTTATGGTCACAGACGCCTGGCACCCACAGGTCAACGGTGTTGTGCGATCACTAGAGTTTACGGCCCGTGAGTTGGAAAAACTCGGCGTGCGGGTCGAATTCCTGTCGCCGCAAGAATTCATGACCATCCCATGCCCGACCTATCCTGAAATCCGCCTGTCGCTGACGACTCGCCGTGCTGTCCAAAAGCGGATCGAGGAACTTGGATGCGAACATATCCATATCGCCACCGAGGGGCCGCTCGGGCTGTTGGCGGGATCGGCGGCGCGCCGGATGGGCAAGACTTATTCGTCCAGTTACCACACTCGGTTCCCGGAGTACGTGGAAGCCCGCGCGCCATTGCCCGGAAGTTGGTTCTACGCATGGTTTCGCCGGTTCCACAATTTCGGTTCCGGCTGCATGGTCGCAACGGACACGCTCAAAGATGACCTGCACCGCCGGGGTTTTCGCAATCTGATGAAATGGTCCCGTGGCGTCGATGCGGAGCTTTTCCGACCTATGGACGGCTCGGTCCTTCCACCGAATCTGGCGCGTCCCATCTTTATCAACGTGGGACGCGTTGCGGTCGAAAAGAACATTAAGGCTTTTTTGGATTTGGACCTTCCCGGATCGAAAGTCGTGGTCGGCGACGGGCCCGAACTGAACGGATTGCGCCGGTCCTATCCACATATTCTGTTCACAGGCGCCAAGTTCGGCGAATATCTCGCGCGGCATTTCGCCAGCGCAGACGTCTTTGTCTTTCCATCATTGACGGACACGTTTGGCCTGGTCCTATTGGAATCAATGGCCTGTGGTGTCCCGGTTGCCGCCTATCCCGTGATGGGGCCGCGCGATGTAATCGGAGACAGCGGAGCGGGAATTCTCTCCGACGACCTTCGACAAGCCGCCTTGGATGCCCTTCACATTCCGCAGGATCGCTGCCGCGACTGGGCCCTGCAGTTCAGCTGGGAGGCCTGTACAAGCCAGTTCCTGGACAATGTCCGCACTGCCCAGATTACCTTTGAGGGCTCCCGGACATGATCATGCTACGGCCGGTGTTCTGCTGCGGGCGTTCAGTAATTCGTCGGTAAGTGCACCCGTCTCATCGGTAATCCGAAGTGGCTCGAAGCATTTTTCGAATTTTGCCGGCAACTTAACCTGCGGCTTGTATGCGGAGCGCAAGCCATCGCTCATGGCGCAATAGGTCGGTCGTGATTCTTGGAATGACTGGCGCATCTGGCGAACGCTGCCAAGATTGACCTTACCACCGAAACGATGAAGCGGGCGGGCGAACGCCAACGCTGTCTGATCCCAGGTGAAGTGCTTGCGCCAGTACCAAGCATGTTTGACCGCATGGCGCATAAGAGCAACTTTCCGCCCGCGAAACCGCAACAGCTCAGCGACGAAAGGCACGACCTTTTCCAGCGGCTCCATGGGCCATTCGACCACTTTTTGCCCGTCCATATCGCTTAACAGAAGATTTGGCATCAAACGTCCGGCCCGTGCCGAGGCCTCGAAATAGGGTGTTCCCAAGATGGGAATCGTCAGCGAAAGCAGTCCGGGTAATGGAATAGACGGTTCGTTCAGAACGGCATTCAACTGGTCATTCACCTCGGCGGTCGTCTGTTGGCTGAAGTCGGCGATCATGCCGTAATCGAAGAACATGCCATGTTCGGCGCACAATTTCGCCAGTACCTGCGGGTCCGAAGTCACGCTCTGCTTTTTGTTGAAGGATTTCAGGACCTTTGGGTCGAGCGACTCCACACCGGAGAACACTGCCTTGCAGCCGTTCTTGGCCATCAATTCCACGTTCTCGGGGCGTTTGAAGAAATCGCCAGTCACCAAGGCCCCCCACCCCCGGAACTGGCCCTGCCGCCAACGTTCGCCGATCATTTCGACGCGCCGCTGAAAACTTTCCCGGCTGTTTCCATAGAAGTTATTGTCCAGGACCATGACGCCCATCACACGCTTCATGGCATCGAACTGCCGAGTGATCGATTGCTCGGAATGGGGCTGGTACTGCCGCCCTTCACCCGTCAACGAACAGAACGAGCAGGCAAAGTTGCAGTACTTCGTCGTTTCCAGATACCCCACCCCCATTGTCGGCCGGGCCAAATCAAAGCGCGGCGCCCCTGTTTCCGAGACACAAGAAAGGTCGAACACCTCGGCGATGATCGCGGGGAGGTCCTCCACATCGCCTTGGCTGACGTAATCGAAGATCTCGGCGCAAAGCGCGGGAAGCGCGCGCGGGATTGCGCCGCCGATGACCGTGACGACGGACGGGTTGGCATGACGGAAATAAGCGGAAAGCTGATGCGCCCGGTCAAACGCCGCCGTCAAACCCGTGAACACGACGAGGTCCGGCCAATTAAATATCCGAGGGTCCAGCAAGGCCCCGTCAAAAACCTCGTCCCATACCTTTACGTCCGTTCGTCCGCGGTTGAAGGCACCGGCCAGGTAAATGGGCGCCATGGCGCGGGGGATGAACCAGCGCGTCGGCGTTGACGACCGCCATGGGTCGAAATAAGCATTGATGATCAGAACTTTATGTTTTCTTTTCAATGCAGTACCCATATACGGAAAGATGTATGTCTTGGCTCTAGGCCGCGCAAATTCAAAGACACCCCAACGTTAATCAATAGAATATCGCTGGAAACAGGATTGGTCCAAAGGTTCCATGGAAAACGAACACCAACGCATCGTCGATGAGTTTGACAAGAACCTTACCTTCGCCGCCCTCAAACCGGAAACCCTCGAAGCATTAGCTTCCGTTTCAAAAACGGTGTCGTTTGCGCCCGGCCAATTCGTTTTCCGGGAAGGTGACCTGGGAACGACTTTGTATCTGCTGCTATCCGGCTCCGCGGCTGTTGTCCGCGAATTGGCGGACAAATCCCTTGTCGAACTCAGCACCGTTTCAGCGGGCGAGTTGCTGGGCGAACTGGTCTTCCTGGACGGCGGCGAGCGTTCGGCCTCCCTCAGGGCCGAAACCCCCTGTGAATTCATCCTTATCCCGGCAGGAGCCCTGGTTACGCTTCCCGGCGGAGACGGGTTCATCAGTGATTTGAAAGGGGCGTTGGCCAGCGTTGTTGCCGAACGGGCCCGCACGATGAGCGACGACATGGTCGCGTCCCTGCAACGGCAGTTGGAAATTACAAAACTGCAGAATCAATTCGGCCATTTCCTGGTCTTCACGATCGCGATCTTTCTGATTTCGACCATGCTGTTCTATCTGGTCGCCGAAGATTACGTTCAGGACGTCTACGATCCAGGGTTCTCCTGGCAAACGGTTCTTTTCCTGGCCGTGCCCTGCCTGCTGGTCATCAAGGTCATGAAGATTCCGCTGGCGGACTTGGGCATCAAGCGCGAGGGCGCCTGGCGGTCGTTCCGCGACACCATGGGAATCTGTATCCTCCTCACGATTCCGGCGGCGATCTATCTCGTCTGGTTCAAAGAACCATCGGCAGGGAAAGATATGGGAGTGACCATCGATCCCTATTTCCTTGTTCAGTACTTCGCCCACTCGTTGTTTCAGGAGGTCGGCTCCCGCGGCCTTATCCAGGGCTTGTTTCAGAAATTTCTCGATGACGCCAAAGGCCATCGTTCGATCTTCCTGACGAGTACCGTTTTCGCATCGCTGCACATCACCTTTGGCATCGACGCCGTGGTGATCACGTTCTTTGCGAGTTTTATTTTCGGATACCTCTATCTCAAGCAGAAGAACCTCGTGGGAGTCACAATCCTCCATTACTGGCTCGGCGTTTTGGCTGCGTTCATGGTGGCTTTCTAGGGCAATAAGAAAGAGATCTGTTGCGGGGGTTGGGATTTCTAGAAGCGCAGTCTGCGCGCAGTTGTGACCGGCCCGTGCTCAACCTTCGGCCTAGAAACATGCCTTTCATGACATGTTTTCCGAACGGCCTGTAGCCCGATGCTTCCACCAGCTTTCCCTAGGTTGCCCCTTGG
>DNMS01000406.1 GCA_003488105.1 Rhodospirillaceae bacterium | reverse complement strand
TCGAGATCGCCTGCTGCTGCGACATGCGCCTGGCCGCCGAAGGGTCGCGTTTCGGGATCCCCATCAACCGTCTGGGCCATGCCTTCGCCTATCCGGAAATGGCGGCGGCGCTGGCCGTGGTGTCGGCGGCGGTCATCATGGAACTACTGCTGGAAGGCCGGATTTTGGAGGCCGACGAGGCTTATGCCAAAGGGCTGGTGACCCGGGTCGTGCCGGCGGACCAGTTGGACGACGAGGCCGAGACGGTCGCCTGGCGCGTTGCCCAAGGCGCACCTTTGGCCGCACGCGGATCGAAAAAGATCCTGCGCCGCCTGCTGCAGCCCGCGCAGATCGGCCCGGAAGAACTGAAATCAAGCTATGCGCTGTGCGATTCCGAAGATTACAAGGAAGGCGTGCGTGCCTTTCTGGCCAAGGAAAAGCCGGCCTTCAAGGCTCGCTGACCTGCGTACTGCGGAAAGTGGCCCCGATCCCGAATTTCTCGCATTCCAGGGAGGATGCCGGGGCAGGAATTAGGCCTTGCATCGTCTAGGCCGTCGGGCATTATCGAGCCATCAAAGTCTTAAGATTTAAGAACGAGAGGCCGGGGACCGGCGCGAGGAGGGATCAACCCTTCCCATCAGGTTCACCACACCGGTCCGGTTAGGCGCGTAAAAAATTGCATTGAAGCAAACCCTAACCCAACGACGGGGAGTGTCATGTTCAAGTTCTTACGCCGGCAGGCCGTGCCGGCATTCTCGCTTGCGGCCGTTCTTCTGACAATTTTCACGCCCGACGCGGCCTTTGCCGCCGATCAGCTTAATTCCGGCGACACGGCCTGGATCATCACGGCAACAGCCCTGGTCCTGTTCATGACCCTGCCGGGGTTGGCTCTGTTCTATGGCGGCCTAGTGCGGTCACGTAACGTGCTGAGCGTGCTCATGCATTGCGTCGCGATCGCCTGTTTGATGAGCGTGTTGTGGCTGATCATCGGCTACAGCCTGTCGTTTACGGACGGTGCCGGGGCCAACGACCTAATCGGTGGTTTGTCCCGCATGTTCCTGGCCGGCGTCGGCACGGAAGCATTGTCGGGCACGATTCCTGAAAACGTGTTCTTCTCGTTCCAGATGACCTTCGCGATCATCACGCCGGCGCTCATGGTCGGCGCCTATGTGGAGCGCATCAAGTTCTCCGCCGTGCTGATCCTGTCGTCGCTGTGGCTGATCGTCGTCTACGCGCCGGTGACCCATTGGGTCTGGGGCGGCGGCTGGCTCGCCCAGATGGGCGTCATGGATTTCGCCGGTGGTTTGGTCGTGCACGCCACGGCGGGCATTTCGTCGCTGGTCATCGTCAAGGCGCTGGGGGCGCGCCACGGGTTCCCGAACGACGTTTCGCCGCCGCACAACCCGGGCATGGTCGCCATGGGGGCCTGCATGCTGTGGGTCGGCTGGTTCGGCTTCAACGGCGGCTCGGCCTTGGCAGCCAACGGGTCGGCCGGCATGGCGTTGACGGTCACCCATATCGCCGCCGCCACGGCGTCGCTGGTGTGGATGCTGATTGAATGGAAGAAGTACGGCAAGCCGTCCTTGGTCGGTTTGGTCACCGGCACCATCGCGGGATTGGCCACGATCACCCCGGCGTCGGGTTTCGTCGGCCCCATCGGCGCCTTGATCATCGGCGTCGCCGCCGGGCTTGTCTGCTTCAAGATGGTGCAGATCGTGAAGACGGCTTGGAAGTTGGATGACTCCCTCGACGTGTTCGCGGTTCATGGCGTTGGCGGCTCTCTCGGCACCATCCTGGTCGCGTTCCTCTGCGCGCCCATGTTCGGCGGCCTCGGCCTGCCCGAGGGCAAGACCATGATGGACGCGCTTGGCGTGCAGGCGTTGGGGCTGGCTGCCACGGTGGCGTGGTCGGCCATTGCCACCTTCATCCTGGTCAAGATCACGGCCGGGCTGACCGGCGGCATCCGCGTGCGCGAGGACGACGAATTGGAAGGCCTGGACATCACCAACCACGGTGAGACCGCGTACAGGCTCGACTGACGTGCTATAAAGGGCGGAGCAGCGGTGCTCCGCCCGCAAGCCGGGAACAACGGCAAACGCAAAGATATTAGGAGAGGCAAACATGAAGTTCGTCATGGCGGTGATCAAACCGCACAAGCTGGACGCCGTCCGCGAGGCGCTCGGCGCCGCCGGCGTCGAGGGAATGACCGTTTCGGAAGTGAAGGGTTATGGCCGCCAACGCGGACAGACCGAAATCTACCGGGGCGCGGAATACCAGGTCCATTTCCTGCCCAAGGTGAAGATCGAGATCGCCGTGGCCGACGACAAGGCGGCCGAGGTGGTCGAGGCCATCAAGGGGGCCGCCAACACCGGCAAGATCGGCGACGGCAAGGTCTTCGTCTATGACCTGGAAAGTGCCGTGCGCATCCGCACCGGCGAACAGGACAACGACGCGCTCTAGAATCTAAATCCGGCGCGCCCGGGCGCGTCCAGGCCGGGGAGGGCCCATAATGCCCCGTTTCGCTGCCAACGTCGGTTGGATGGCTCAGGAAGTCCCCATGCTGGAGCGTTTCCAGTTGGTCCGCGACCTGGGGTTTACCGCCGTCGAATGCCCGCTGCTCTACGGCCACGACGCCCATGCGATGGCCGATGCCTGCAAGGCGGCGGGGATCGAGTTCCTGATGTTCAATTCGCCCCCCGGCAAGCACGACGGCGAATACGGCATCGCCGGGCTGTCGGGCCGCAAGGGTGAATTCCAGGACACCATCGGCAAGGCCGTCGATTACGCCAAGGCCCTGGGCACGACCTATCTGCATGTCCTGGCCGGATGGCAATCGGGTGATTGGGATCGGAACGCGGGCTTCGATGTGTTCATCGACAATTTGAAATGGGCCTGCCCGGTGCTGGCCGAGGCCGGGCTGAGCGCCCTGATCGAGCCCATCAACACCATCGCCCGGCCGGGCTATCTGGTGCAGACGACGAAAGAGGCGCAGCGTGTGGTCGATGCCGTGAAGGCGGCGGGCTCCAGCAACATCGGCATCCAGTATGATTTCCACAATGCCCAGATCATGGAGGGCGACCTGGCGCGCACCTTCGAGGCGCACCTGCCGTCGATCCTGCATGTACAGATTGCCGGTAACCCGGGCCGCACCCCGCCGGACGAGGGCGAAATCAACTATCCCTTCGTGTTCGACCTGTGCGACCGCCTGGGTTTTAATGGCTGGCTCGGCTGCGAATATGCCCCCCACGACAAGGCCAAGCCGGGGGCGACCAAGGCGTCGTTGAAATGGGCCAAGGAGTTCGGGCTGGGTTAGCGGCTTTTCCGACGCTCGTTTTGCGGGTACAATCCGCCTGTTGATAAGTCGGAGACAGGCATGGCTGACGACAACATCGTCCTTGAGCATTTGCGGGCGATCCGATCAACCCTCGATACCCTGGTCACTGGGCAGCGGGAGTTGACCGGGCGTGTGGGTATGATGGAAACGCAATACGCTAATCTGTCCAACCGCATCGACCGTATTGCTGACGATGTGTCACTAATCAAGCGTCGCCTTGATCTCTCTGACGTGCCAGCCGAGTAAGTTATTCTATCCGTGGAAACGCTTTTCATCGCGACCCTGCCGATAGTTGGTGTGGTTGTTGGTGCGTTGTTGCAGTTTTGGCTGTCACGCCATCAGCGACGTAAAGACACGTTGGCCGAAATGCAGACACGCGCTTATGTCGATTATCTGCGGGCCGTTGCTGACAGTGCACAGGCGACACGGCGAAATGGTCCAGACAGTTCGGAACTTTTCGCCAGGGCAGCGGATGCGAAAACGCGGATCTGCATCTATGGCGATCGAGCAGTCGTTATCGCGCTCAGCGATTTTGAAGCTGCGGGTGCAAAACTGATAACGGAAGAAGGATTTAACGCATTTCTTAATCTGGTGTCAGAAATGCGGGTTCAAGCGCTCAATGAGAGCGATGGTGGGTTGCGCGAGAAGCTATCGCCAATATTGTTCGGGCCGCGATAATAGAGTATCGAATTCACCCTTTAAATTCCTTCCCCGCGATAAGATTGGCCAGCTCGCTGGCCCCTGGGGCCAAGGTTTGGCCACGCAGGGTGATGATGCCGATGCGCCGGGTCAGTTGCGGATGCTTGATGCGGGCCGACCAATAGGCCCCGTCCTTCGACGGCAGGACCGCCGTTTCCGGTAGGATCGCCACGCCCAGGCCCTGTTCCGCCATGGAAATCAAAGTCTGATGGTGCAGCATTTCGAAATGCGGCACCAGGGTCAGTCCGGCGGATTGGAACGCGCCTTCGACCTGGATGCGGGTGCGCGACGGCAGCGGCAGGGCCAGGATTGTTTCGTCCGCGAGGGCGTTCAGGGGAATGTCCGTCCGCCCCGCAAGCGGATGGTCCGCCGCGACGACGGCGCAATAGCCGTCGGTCAGGAACTGGCGAAATTCGAATTCACGGGGCACCTTTTCCACGGGTCCGATGGCGAAATCGGCGTCGCCCCGGCGCAAGATGTCCAGCATATCCGTGGCATAGGCCTCGCGTACGTGGACTGTGATGTTGGGATTGCGGCCCTGGAACCGGGCCAGGATGGCGGGCAGTCGCGTCGCGGCGAAGCTGGGAGCTGAGGTCAGCAGCACGCGGCCCCGGCCCATGGCGGCTTCGTCGTGAAAGATGCGGACGATGTCCTCCAGCCCTTCGAGCACGCGGCCCGCGCGGCGGTACAGGTTCTCCCCGGCCTCCGTCATGCGCACCGTCCGCGTCGTGCGGTGGAACAGGGGCACGCCCAAATGGGCTTCCAGCAGCTTGATATGGGCGGTCACGGCCGATTGGCTCAGGTTGAGGCGTTCCGACGCTCGGCGAAAGCCGTTCTGTTCCGCCACGGCGACGAAAATCTCCAACTGTTTCAGGGTCATCGGCAGCATGACGATTGATCTCTTATCCAGATTAATAATGCATATATTGCTATTAGCCCTATCACAAATCTTGTGGTGTAGTCGCCTTTCGAAATGGTAACCGCGCCGGAAACAGGCGCGGTATTAACGCATGGAGGAGACCGAACGATGACGGGCACTACCCGCCAATTGGCTGAATTCGCCGCCGGCCTGACCTATGACAAGTTGCCGGCCGAAATCGCGGCCCGCACCAAGCTTCTGATCCTGGATGTCGCCGGCATCATGGTGCGCGCCCGCCACGACGCGGAAAGCACGGCCAGTCTGGTCAGCGCGGTCGAACGCCTGGGCCAGGTCGCGGGCAATTGCTCGGTGCTCGGCGACGGGCGCGGCTACACGCCGATGGCGGCGGCCCTGGTCAACGGCTCTCTGGCTCATTCCCTGGATTTCGACGACACCCATGCGGAAGCCTCGCTGCATTCCTCGGCACCCATCGTGCCGGCGGTTCTGGCGGCGGCGGAAATGACCGATGCGTCCGGCAGGGATGTCATCACCGCCTGCGTCGTCGGCTATGAAATTCAGATCCGCCTGGCCAAGGCCCTGGTGCCGACCGCCCATTACGACCGCGGCTATCACCCCACGGCGACCACCGGCGTGATGGCGGCGGCGGCGGCGGCGGGCAAGGTTTTGGGCCTCGACGCCGATGGCATCGAAAGCGCACTTGGCATCGCGCTGTCCCAAGCGGCGGGCTCCATGCAGTTCCTGGCCGACGGCGCCTGGACCAAACGCTCCCACGTCGGGCAGGCGGCGCAGAATGGCCTGACCTGCGCCACCCTGGCGGCGGAGGGCTTCAAGGGCCCGAAGGAAGCCATCGAGGGCAAATGGGGCTTCCTGCATTCCCTGTCGCCCAAGGCCGACCTGGACAAGGCGGCGGCGAACCTGGGCGCGTATTGGGAGACCATGGCGCTTGGCGTGAAACCTTATCCCAGCTGCCGCTACACCCATGCGGCCATGGACGCCATCCGCCAACTGGCCGGTGAACACGGTATTTCCGCCGACAACGTGGACAGTGCGACCATCGGCGTGCCGGAAACGGGCTGGAAGATCGTCGGTAATTCGGATGCGGAAAAGCAAAATCCGAAATCCATCGTCGACGGGCAGTTCTCCATGCCGTTCTGCGCCGCCGTGGTGCTGCGCACGGGCAACATGGTGTGGGACGACTACAAGACCCACCTGAGCGACGCCGACACCCTGGCCCTGGCCAAGCGCGTTTCCACGGTCGTCGATCCGGATGCCGAGGCCGCCTTCCCCGACAACATGGCGGGCAAGGCGACGATCCGCATGAAGTCGGGCGAAGTCTATGAGCGCTTCGTCGAAATCCCCAAGGGCGAGCCCGCCAACTTCATGAACCAGGCCGAATTCCGTGCCAAGTTCGACGGCCTGTGCGCGCCCTATCTGTCCGAGGCGGGCATGGAGCGGTTCTCATGCGCCCTGTTGAACCTGGAGGAAGCGAACAGCCTGCGTTCGGTCCTCGCCCTTAGCCACGGAGACGCCTGATCCATGGTTGCCGAAGCAAAACAAGTCGGACCCAACCGATACCGCGAGTCCTATGGCCGCTATCTTGAGGATTTCAAGGTCGGCGACATTTACGAACACCGTCCCGGGCGCAGCATTACGGAAAGTGACAACACCTGGTTCACCCTGCTGACCATGAACCAGCACCCGCTGCATTTCGACAACGAATACGCCGCCAAGAGCGAGTTCGGAAAGCCGCTGGTCAATTCCTGCCTGACGCTGTCGATCGTCGCGGGAATGAGCGTGTCCGACGTCAGTCAGAAAGCCATCGGCAATCTGGGCTGGACCGACATCAAGATGCCGGCCCCGGTATTCGTCGGCGACACGCTCTATGCGGAAAGCGAGGTGTTGGCGATCCGCGAAAGCAAGTCGCGCCCGACCCAGGGCATCGTCACCATCCGCACCACGGCGACCAAGCAGGATGGCAAGGTCGTCATGAGCTTCGAGCGCACCATGCTGATCCCCAAGCGTGGCCACGCGGTCGACGACAAAGCAAACTACTAGTAGGAAGTGATGACCATGGCCCCCGACGCGGCATCTGCCCAGGACCTGAGCGAAGAAGAACGCATCATCTTCGACTCCGTCGATAAGTTCATCGAACAGGACGTGCGGCCCCATGCCCACAAGCTGGAAGCGGCGGACGAATACCCCCGCGACATCGCCGACAAGCTGGCGGAAATGGGCCTGATGGGCGCCACCATCGGTGAGGAATACGGCGGCCTGGGCCTGTCGGCTTCGACCTATTCCAAGATCGTCGAAAGAGTGTCGTCGTGCTGGATGTCCGTGTCGGGGATCTTCAATTCGCACCTGATCGCCGCCGCGGCGGTCGAACGCTTTGGGACCGAGGATCAGAAGCGCTATTGGTTGCCCAAGATGGCGTCCGGCGAAATGCGGGGCGGCATCGCCCTGACCGAACCGGACTGCGGCACCGACCTGCAGGCCGTGCGCACGACGGCGAAGAAGGACGGCAACGAATACGTCCTTAACGGCAACAAGATGTGGATCA
>DNMS01000305.1 GCA_003488105.1 Rhodospirillaceae bacterium | reverse complement strand
GATGCCAGTAGCGCATGCAGACGAACACCCGGGTTTCCGGCTGGCCCCCGCCGTTCAGGGCCGCTTCCAGGGCCGACGCCTGGGCCTGGGTTTCCGACAGCAACGGCGACCGACCGCCGATGTTTGCGTAAATCTCCCGCGCGATCGGGGCGCGACGGCGGCTGATCATCTTGGCGATGAACCAACGAAACGGATTGGGCAGGGAAATGATCGCGGGGTCGATGAACAGATTGAACAGGAACGGTTCGACCGCGTCCGGCCCGTCGGGGCCACCCAGGTTGAACAGCACGACCGCGCGTTTTCCCGCCATGACGACTATCCCTCAGCCTTGCCGCGCAGCACGTCCAGCACCCGGCCGACATGTTCCGGCGGCGTGGGGGGTAAAATACCATGGCCCAGGTTGAACACGAAGGGATGACCCTGCATGTCGCCGACGATGCGCTCGACCGCCCGGTCCATCTCCTCACCGCCGGTGACCAGCAGCTGATTGTCCAGATTGCCCTGCAGCACCAGATCGGCCGGAACGTTGTTGCGCGCCCAGGCCAACGGCACCTGGCTGTCCAGGGACATGCCATCGACCCCCGTCTCCGCCGCATAGGCCGCGACCATGGGTCCCGCCCCCCGGGGAAAACCGATGATCGGCACCGCCGGATGGGCTTCCTTGATGCGCGCCACGATGCGCGCCGTCGGCTCGATGATCCAGCGCTTGAACAGAGTTTCGTCGGCGATGCCGGACCAGCTGTCGAACAACTGCAGCACTTCCGCCCCAGCCTCGACCTGGCGGCACAGATAGGCGACCAGGGCCTCCTCAAGCACCGTCATCAAGGCTTGGAAATCATCCGGCTGCCCATAGGCCATGCGCTTCAGCTTGCCGCCGTCGACCCCGCCCCGCCCCTCGATCATGTAGAACGCCAGGGTCCAGGGGGATCCCGCGAAGCCGATCAAGGTCGTCTCGTCCGGCAGTTCGCGGCGCAATCGGGTCAGGGTTTCGAACACCGGCGCCAGATGGTCCAGCACGCCATCCGTCTTCAGCGCCGAAATTCCCGCCCGGTCGGTGATGGGATCAAGCAGCGGGCCAACCCCTTCCTCGAACCGCACGTTCTGGCCCAACGCGTCGGGGATCACCAGGATGTCGGAAAACATGATCGCCGCGTCGAAGCCATAACGCCGGATCGGCTGCAATGTCGCTTCCACGGTCAGATCGGGTGAATAACAGAAACTCAGGAAATTCGGCGCGGTCTTGCGCAGTTCCCGGTATTCGGAAAGATAGCGCCCCGCCTGGCGCATGAACCAGACCGGCGGCCGGGCCGGGATGATACCGTGAAAGGGTTCAAGAAAAGCACGCAAGGGATCGGGTCTCCGACAGTTCGTTCAAGGGCCTCAAGACCCGTCCGGCACCATAGACGGGTGCCCTCCCTATTCAAATAAACAAGTATTTATAAAGATTATTGATGTTGTAGTAGGGGGGTGGAATGACGGGGATCAAATGCGTCAACAGGTTATCCCGATTCCATAACGCCGCGATCGAATCTGTCCTGTCTGTCTGTGTACAGTCATTGGCGAGACCCTTACACTCGATTGAATCACAGACATTTTCTAGGTCCGTGAGAAGCGGGAAAAGCCGGGATGGAATCGGATGAGATCCGAGTTGTCACCGCTCCGCCGATGGGTGAATTGTGTTTTACAGCCGCATTTTGCCTGTGTATCCATAAACGGTCAGCGCGTGGAAAACGGGGCTTTGTGAAAAACGTCCTGGTTGTCCACAGTCCATCCCGATTTCATACCGCCCTTGTGCCGGAGTTTTCCCGCCCGTGAAGGAGTTCCATCTGCATCTTGTTTCGGACAGCACGGGGGAAACCGTGTCCATGGTCGCACGTGCCTGTCTGGCGCAGTTCGACAGTGTCCAGGCGCAGGAGCATATGTGGAGCATGGTGCGCTCGCCCGAACAGATCGATCAGCTTCTCGGCGTTGTCCACGATCAGCCTGGCATGGTGCTTTATACCCTGGTGCATGAAGAACTGCGCAAACATCTGGAAGACGGCTGCCGTCGCCTGATGGTCCCGCATATTCATGTCCTCGATCCCGTGCTGAACGCCATGGGTAATTATTTCAATGCCAAGGTGCGGGGCCGGGCCGGCCGCCAGCACGTCATGGACGCGGAATACTTCGACCGCATCGAGGCCATGCACTTCGCCCTCAGCCACGACGACGGGCAATCGACCTGGGATCTTGATGATGCCGACGTGGTTCTGGTCGGGGTGTCGCGCACATCCAAGACCCCGACCAGCGTGTATCTGGCCAACCGGGGACTGAAGACCGCCAACGTACCCTTCGTGCCCGGCGTGCCCCTGCCGGACGATCTGTTCAAGCTGACCCATCCGCTTGTCGTCGGCCTGACCAAGGACCCGCGCCGGCTAGTGGAAATCCGCCGCCAGCGCCTGCGCTTGCTCGACCAGGATGAAAACACCGATTATGTCGACCTCGACATGGTGTCGAAGGAAATTACCGAAGCCCGCCGCGTGTTCTCCAAATACGACTGGCCGGTCATCAATGTGACCCGCAAATCCATCGAAGAAACGGCGGCCAACGTGATCCAGCTTCTGAGCCGCCGCCGCGGGGAAGCCCCCGGCCCCCTGACGTGATGACAGGACCCGGGACCCGATTGGTCCTGGCCTCGGGCAGTCGCGTGCGGGCCGACATGCTGCGCGCGGCCGGTCTCGACATTACCGTCGATCCGGCTGATGTGGACGAACCTAAAATCGAGGCGGACTGCCGCGCGGCCGGGATGCGCACCCCCGATGTCGCCCTGGCCCTGGCGGCCGCGAAGGCGACCTTGGTCGCCGGGCGCCATCCCGGTGCTTTGGTGATTGGTGCCGATCAGATGCTGGATGTGGACGGCGCGTGTCTGCGCAAACCAGAAAATTTGAAAGGTGCCGCGGGGACTCTTGCGCATCTCGCGGGCCGTGACCATACGCTTGTCTCCGCCGTCGTCCTGGCGCGGGATGCGGAGGTGATCTGGCGTCATCATGCGTCCGCCTGCCTCACCATGCGGCCGCTCGACCGCACGGCCATCGCGGATTATCTGGACCGTGCCGGCGTGGCGGTCTTGACCTCCGTCGGGGCTTATCAATTGGAAGGCCTGGGTGCGCAGTTGTTCGAACGCATTGAAGGCGACTATTTTACCATCCTGGGCCTGCCGCTGCTGGCCCTGCTCGGCGAACTGCGCCGGCGGGGCGAGGCGGCGGCGGGGCTTCTCGGCTGACGACGGAACGGACCGAAGACGATGACGATGACCGGACGGGCGAAACTGGCGGGCGTGATGGGGTGGCCCGTAAGCCATTCCCTGTCGCCCGTGCTGCACGGCCATTGGCTGGACAGCTTGGGTATCGACGGCGCCTATGTGCCGCTGCCGGTCGCGCCCGAAAATTTCGCCGAGGCCCTGCGGGCCCTGGCCAAGATGGGGTTTCGCGGCGTCAACATAACCGTCCCCCATAAGGAAGCCGCGTTGGCGGCGGTCGACGACGCCGACGCCCTGGCCCGGCGCATCGGTGCGGTGAACACGGTGATCGTCGGTGACGACGGTAAATTGACCGGCACCAATACGGACGGCTTCGGATTTCTGGAAAATTTAAAAGAAGGGGCGCCCGGATGGAATCCGGCAGCGGGCCCCGCCGTGGTCCTGGGCGCCGGGGGT
>DNMS01000210.1:4206-11390 GCA_003488105.1 Rhodospirillaceae bacterium | reverse complement strand
GTCGGGAGCAAGGCTGAGGTCCAGGGTGTTCTCGATGATCATGGCTCCGGGTCCCGTTTGTCGGATTTCGGCGCCTCGAACTCGGCCAGCATCTTTTTCAGCAGGGCCGCGAGGGTATCCTGCTCCGCCGGAGTCAGGGTCTCGATCAAGCGGGCCTGGGTTTCCACATGGGCGACAAGGGCCCGTTCGATCAGCTTCCGCCCTCGGTCGGTCAGGACGATCCGTACGCTGCGGCCGTCATCACGATTGGCCCGGCGCACGACGTATCCCGCCCGCTCCAACTGGTCGATGCGGTGGGTCATGGTGCCCGACGTGACCATGGTCGAAGCGATCAATTCACCCGGTGACAGGCTGTAGGGCGGGCCGACGCGGAGCAGGGTCGACAGCACGTCGAACCCCGCCACGTTCAGGTCGAACTTGGCCCAGGTTTCTTCCATCCCGCGCAGAAAGAAGGTGCCGAGCCGACGGACGCGACCGACCACGCCCATGGGCGCGGTGGCCAGGTTCGGATATTCCTGCCGCCATTCGGCGAGAATGCGTTCGACGTGATCCTCGGGAAGGGTTGAAGAGTGATCCATGCCGGGCAGTCTTTCCCGGCAACTATCTTGACGTCAAGATTAATTTTGGGCCGTCAAGGCCAATACCCGGCAGGGGGCCGGGCCCGCAGGGCGCGGGCCCGGGGGGATCACTTGTATTTCTGTTCGAAGTCGTAGACTTGACCGAAGCCCATGAGCTGGCTGAATTCCGCGAACGGGTAGAAGTCGACCTTCGAGCCGGCCGTCGAGCCGGTTTCCTTAAGGTCGGTGTAGACAGCCTTCAAGGCCTGACCGGCGGCCAGGAAGCCGCTGCCGGGGAACAGGGCGATCTTGTAGCCGAGGGACTGCAACTCGTCGCGGCTGAGCACCGGGGTGCGGCCGCCTTCGACCATGTTGGCCAGCAACGGCAGGTCGAAGCGCTCGCAGATCGTGCGCATTTCCTCTTCGCTTTCCGGGGATTCGACGAACAGGATATCGGCGCCCGCTTCGGCGAAGGCGTCGGCGCGGCGCAGGGCTTCGTCCAGGCCCAGGGTGGTGCGGGAATCCGTGCGCGCGATGATCAGGAATTCGTCGCTGTCGCGGGTGTCGCGGGCGACGCGGATCTTGGCCAGCATGTCGTCCAGCGGCACCACGTTGCGGCCCAGCATGTGGCCGCATTTCTTGGGGAATTCCTGGTCTTCAAGCTGGATCGCCGTGGCGCCGGCCCGTTCATAGCCGCGCACCGTGTGTTCCAGGTTAAGCAGCCCGCCGTAGCCGGTGTCGCCGTCGGCGATCAGGGGCGTCTTGGTGCCTTCGGCGATCTGGCGCACACGGCTGACCATGTCAGTATAGGTCGCGATGCCGGCATCGGGCAGGCCCAGATGCGAGGCCACGACGCCGTAGCCGGTCATGTAAAGGACATCAAACCCCAGGGAATCGGCGACTTTCGCCGAAATCATGTCGAACACGCCGGGGGCGATCAGAATCTCATCCTGCTTCAGGCGTTGGGACAGGCTTTTCATTCGAATATTTCCTCTTCGTGGAATAATTGCATGCAATAAAGGCTATTTTTGCCGTTTCAAAGGCTGTTTTAGCCTATATTGCATACAATGAACAAGGCTATGTGACGTATCGTATGGGGCAGTATGTTTGCCGGCGTGATGCCCAGGGAGTGACAGCATGGCGACGTCAAGTGATCGGGTGTACCGACAGATCCGCGAAGGCATTCTTGCCGGCGAGTACGCCGTGGGCGATCGTCTGCGCGAAGGCGAACTGGCGACGCAGTTCGGTGTCAGCCGTACGCCCGTGCGCATCGCCCTGCAGCGTCTGGTCAATGACCGGCTGATCGACTTCACGGCCCATGCCGGCGCCATCGTGCGCGGCTACGCCGATGCGGAGATGGTCGAGATTCTCGAGATCCGCGCGCTGCTGGAACCCCAGGGTGCCCGCCTTGCGGCCCTGAACCGCAAACAGGAGCACCTGGACGAGCTGTTCGAGCTATGTGCGCGGATGGAAACGTTGGGCGACCGGAGCGAGCCGGACTTCGGCCAGATCGCGCCCCTCAATAACCGGTTTCATCAGGTCCTGCTGGATGCATCGGGGCAACGCCAGCTTCTGGTCGTCACCACGTCCCTGATAGAATTGAACAACGTCGTTCAATCCTACAGGAAATTCGCCCGCGCCGATGTCGACCGCAGTTTCGCCGAACATCGCCAACTGGCCACGGCGATCGAGCGCGGCCAAAGCGATCTGGCGGCCGCCATCATGCTCAGCCACGTCCATGCCGCGCTTGCCAATTTCAAGTTGCGGATCGGGACGGCCGCCGCCCCGGTTAAGCTTCGGACAGTTCCGGGATCGGGCTGATCAGGGGCTTGCCGGCCAGGAAGGCCTCGATATTGCGGCGCATCAGCTTCACGCCCAGGATTTGAACCTCCGGTGCCGCCCCGCCCACATGGGGGGTCAGGACGACGTTGGTCATGGTGCAGAGCGCTTCGGGAACCACCGGTTCGTCCTCGAACACATCCAGGCCGGCCCCGGCGATCACGCCGTCCCGCAAGGCGGTAATCAGATTATCCGTATGGACGACGCTGCCGCGCCCGACATTGATCAGGAAGCCGTCCTTGCCCAATGCTTCCAGCACGATGCGGTCGATCAGGTGATGGGTCGCGGGGCCGCCGGGCACGGCGGAAATCAGGAAATCGACATGCTGAGCCAGGTCGCGGACATTATCGACATAGCGCCAGGGAAGGTCCACCTTGGCCGACCGGGCCATGTAGGAAACCTCCATGTCGAAGCCTTCGGCGCGCCGGGCGATGCCCTGGCCGATGGCGCCCATGCCGATGATGCCGATCTTCTTGCCGTTGACCATCGGGCGCTGGGGCAGGTCCTCGCGCCATTTTCCGGCCCGGGCCGAGGCGTCGTAGACGGGGATGTTGCGCACAATGGCCAGCAGTAGGGCAAAGGCGTGGTCGGCGACCGAGGGGGCGTTCATGCCCGCCGCATGGGTGATGCGGATGCCGCGTTCCCGGGCGGCGGCCTGATCGACTTTTTCGTACCCGGTGCCGATGGTGCAGATCAGCTCCAGCGCCGGCAGGGCGTCCATTTCCGCGCGGGTCACGCCGATGAAGCCCGAAGTCACCATGATGCGGGCCGACTTGCGGGCATCGTCGTCGGGTGTCCCGGCGGCGAGGTCGAAATCCAGCAGGGTGAAGTCGGGCGCAAAATCGATGCGGTGGCGGGGGGCTTCGTGTTTGAACAGGATGATGGGCTTCACGGTCGTTCCCTTGGGCATGGATGAAAGGCGCGGACCCTGCCGGTCCGCTCCTGGGTAGGCGCCGACGGCATCCCGCGGCGTGATGATGGAAAATGGAGGGCCGCTACGCTGCGCCCACCTTGCGTTCAATAACGGATTCAAGCTGCGTCGTTGTCGAGCGCAGCTGGGCCTTGATCTTGCCGGCGGGGATCGGCTCGGCTGCCGTGGAGCCGTAATCCTTGGGCAGGATGTCGTGGATGTCGAAACCTTCGGGCACGCTTTCCAGGTCGAAATCGGCGTCGCTGAGGTTCAGGTACTTGAGCGCCGCGTTGGTCCAGGCGAACAGCCAGAACTGGAAATAGCCGAACCAGTTGGGCACGTCCTTGCGCCGGGAGAAGGCCATGCCGAAGCCCTTGAGCGCGTAGTAGACCCGCTTCGGATTGAGGGAGAACCGGGTCAGGCGTTGGGTCAGTTGCAGCAAGGCCCGCCAGTTCTTGAACACCATTTTGAGGAAAAGGCCCGTGTTGCCGAAGCCCTGGCCTTCGATGGGGACGTGATGGCCCTCGGCCTGCAGGTCGAAAAACGCCTTGAGCCGTTCGTACTGATAGGCGCCGTCCGTGAACACGTCGACGAAATGCTTGTAGCCGTCGATCATGGTCCGGCGGGGCAGAAGATATTTGATGTTGGTCTGGTACTTGTAGCCGCCCAGCCCGAAACGCACGTCGCGAAGCCGCTTGGAAAGCTTCATGCGGCGGTACAAGGGCGTGCCCGGCAGGGCGGTCAGCAGTGACGGATCGCCGGACAGCAGGGCCGCGTCGGTCAGGCCCTTCAGCGTGATGTCGAAGCAGTCCTCGTCATCACTATCGAAGCCGAAGATCAGGCCGCCGACGATGATGAAGCCACGCGACTGGATTTCACGCACCACCTGGGTCAGCTCGGTCGACGAATTCTGCACCTTGGCCGTTTCCAGAAGCGAGTTCTTGGAAAAGCTTTCAATGCCGATGAACAGCATGTCGAAGCCGGCGCGGCGCATCTTGTCCATCAGGTCCGGATGGTTGTTCAGATTGATGGTCAACCAGGTATAGAGCGAGGGCGTGTGGCCGGTGCGGGCTTTCCATTCGAGAATCTTGTCGATCACCAGCTCGGCCCAGCGCGGCTCGCCGATGAAATTATCGCAGGCGAACAGAATCTGCGACACGCCGAGCGAGCACAGATGGTCCAGTTCCTCGACAATCAGATCGGCCGACTTGTTATGGGGCCGGTTGTTGTCGTCCATGATGCGGATGTCGCAGAATTCGCAGAGGAACGGGCAGCCGCGCGAAACCTCGATCACCGCGCCGTAATAGCGCGAGATCGTCGCGTCCATCAGGCCCCGGTGCATGGGCTTGGCCTTGGCGATTTCAAACCGGCCGGGCGATTTGATGAAGTGTTCCATGGGCTGGCCGTCGCGCACGTCCTGGATCAGCTGGGCGATGCAGGCCTCGCCGTCGCCGATGAACACATGGTCGAAATTCTCAAACCGGTCGAGGGTGCCGGCCTGATCGAAGGACCAGGCCAGCGGGCCGCCGACGATGGAGCGTGCCTTGGGGAACCGGACCTTCAACCGGGCACGGATCTGTTCCATGAAGGGAGCGTCCTGGTTGATGCCGCTGAACAGGTAAAGGTCGGCCTCGGGAATGTCGTCGACCTTCTGGACCCGGGTGTCGTGCAGCATCAGATCCACGTCCAGATCGTCGGGGATATGCGCCGCCAGGGTATAGGCCCAGACGGGCATGAAAATGGCGCCGTAGGTCTGAGTGTTGGAATAGACCGGGTCCGGTGCATGCACGAACATCACGCGGAACGGGCGCTCCTGCGTATGTGGCGACGGTGTTGCGTGGGCCTTATCGGTCATGATCTTCCCGGCGTTGGGCGGGCGATCCCCCCAATATAGGGACAGCGCGCGCATTTCCCATCTTTTAGTGGGTTTTGAGGGGGGATGGCAAAGCCTTACTCGCCGTCGCGGGGGCGCTTCGGCGCGGTCTGGATGTCGAAGTTGATGGCCTGGACCAGGAATTGCACACCGAGCAGCAGAGCCAATACGGCAATCATCACCGTGCCTGTGGTCGCGGCCGTGCCGCCCTGCGCCGACAGCCACCATTTGTAACCGCCGAACATCAGGCCAAAGGCCGTCAGCACCGTCCCCGCCGTCAGGTAGAACGACCCCAGCGAAAAATCGTAGAGGAAGTACTTGAACAGAATGCGCTTTCCCATGCCGCGGATCAGCCGGTAGACGAACACGGGCATGATCGACGGGATATGCAGCGAGCTTTGCTCGTCGCCGTACCGCGCGGGAATGGCCACGTCCTCGGCCACGGCACCGGCGATGTTGAGGCGGATCAGCATATCCGATTCGAAGAAATAGCCGTCCGATACCCGGTCAAGCTCCAGGCGCTCCAGCGCCTCGCGGTTGATGGCGGTATAGCCGTTGGTCGGGTCCATCATCTGCCAGTAGCCGGACGCCGCCTTGACCAGGAAGGTCAGTACGCTGTTGCCGAACAGGCGCACGCGGGGCATCTGGCGCAGCGCCTTGAGGTCGCGGAATCGGTTGCCTTTGGTGTAGTCGGCGCGGCCTGCCAGGATCGGCTTCAACAGGGCCTTCAGATAGGCCGGGTCCATCTGGTCGTCAGCGTCCATCTTGACCACGACGTCGAAACCGTCGGCCAGGGCCTGACGATAGCCGGTCTTCACCGCCGCCCCCACGCCGCCGTTCTGCTGCCGGCGCAGGACCATGACCCGCGGGTCGCCGGCCGCCTTGGCCGCGTCGCCGGAATGTTCCGGGCAAGCGTCGTCGATCACGTAGATGCGCCCAATCCAATTGGGCACGCCCCGGACCACCGTGGCGACCTGGCCAGCCGCCCGATAGGCGGGAATGACGACGGCGATTTTACGGTCTTCCGGCACCTGAAATCCGATCTCTTGCCCCTGGTCACGTCCACGGCCCGTTCCACGGGCCTTTCGGACAGGCGCATGGTTGCGCTAAAACCATTAAAACTTCGTCCATCTAAGAATGCCACCCAGATCACTAGCCCAGGAACATCCATGACCGCTTTCACGCCCACGCACCCGGAAATCCGGGACTCCGTTGCCGCCCTCTGCCGCGATTTTCCCGGCGAATACTGGCGCGAGAAGGACCGCGACGACGCCTATCCCACCGAATTCGTCACGGCCCTGACCGAGGCCGGCTTCCTTGCCTGCCTGATTCCCGAGGAATACGGCGGTTCCGGCCTGGGCCTGTCCGAAGCCGCCGCGATCATGGAGGAAATCCATAAATCCGGCTGCAACGGCGGCGCCTGCCACGCGCAGATGTACATCATGGGCGCGCTTTTGCGCCACGGCGATGAAGGCAAGAAGGCGCGCTATCTGCCGGAGATCGCCTCGGGCAAGCTGCGTCTCCAGGCGTTCGGTGTTACGGAGCCGACTTCGGGCACGGACACCACGCGTATCCGCACCACGGCGCGCAAGGACGGCAACGAATGGGTCATCAACGGCCAAAAGGTCTGGACGTCGCGCGCCGAGCATTCCGACCTGATGCTGCTGCTGGCCCGCACCACGTCCCGGGAAGACGCCGCCAAGCCGCACCAGGGCATGTCCATCTTCCTGGTCGATATGCAGAAGGCCAAGGGCAACGGCCTCGAGATCAAGAAGCTGGAGGCCATGGTCAACCACGCGGCCACGGAAATCTTCTTCGACGACCTGCGCATCCCCGCTGACGCCTTGATCGGCGAAGAGGGCCGCGGGTTTTACTACATCCTCGACGGCATGAACGCGGAACGCATCCTGATCGCCTCGGAATGCGTGGGCGACGCCCGCTGGTTCATCAAGAAGGCCCGCGATTACGCCGTCGACCGCCGGGTGTTCGACCGCCCCATCGGCCA
>DNMS01000210.1:1576-3949 GCA_003488105.1 Rhodospirillaceae bacterium | reverse complement strand
GCCCTGATGGTGCAGAAGGCGGCGGAAACCTTCGACGCCGGCGAGGACGTGGGCGCCATGGCTAATATGAGCAAGCTGCTCGCCTCGGAAGCCACCTGGCATGCCGCCGAGGCCTGTTTGCAGACCCACGGCGGTTTCGGTTTCGCCCGGGAATACGACGTGGAGCGCAAGTTCCGCGAAACCCGGCTTTATCAGGTTGCGCCGATCTCGACCAACCTGATCCTCTCCTACATCGCCGAGCATGTCCTCGATATGCCGCGCTCCTTCTAAGCAGAAAGACCACACTTATGGACGATATCGACCCCAATGCGCCTTTGGACATGGATCATCTGCGGTCCTGGATCGGCAAGACCCAGGAACTGACGGACACCATCGGCGCCTTCCCGGCGCGCGCCCTTGCCGCCACCATCGACCGCGCCGACACAGCACCCCAGGACGGCGACGCCCTGCCGCCGTCGGCCCATTGGCTTTATTTCCTGGAAACACCGCAGCATTCGGAACTGGCGTTCGACGGCCACGCCAAGAAAGGCGGGTTCCTGCCGCCGGTGCCGCTGCCGCGCCGCATGTGGGCAGGCGGGCGCATCTGGTTCAAGGGCGCGCTTCGCATCGGCGACAAGGCGACGCGCCTGTCGACCGTGAAAGACGTGACCTTCAAGGAAGGCAAATCCGGGCGGCTGGTCTTCGTGTTGGTTGAACATCGCATCCAGGCCGGCGGCCAGGACGTGATCGTCGAGGAACACGACATCGTCTACCGGGACGAAGCCGCCCCCGACGCGCCGCCACCACCACCCAAGTCCGCACCCGAAGGAGCCGTTTGGGAGCGCCGCGTGCTGCCGGATGAAGCCATGCTGTTCCGCTATTCGGCGCTGATCTTCAACGCCCACCGCATTCACTTCGACCGTGAATTCACGCAGAACGACGAGGGCTATCCCAACCTGATCGTGCATGGCCCTTTGATTGCGAGTCTGCTGATGGATCTGGGCTCACGCGAAATGGCCAAGCAGGGCAAGCGCATGACCCGCTTTGCCTACCGGGCCGTGCGGCCCAGTTTTACCGACGGTCGCGCCATGACCTTCCAGGGCAGGCCGACGGGCGATAACGCCGCCGACCTTTGGGCGCTCGACCAGGATAACTGGCTTGCCATGCAGGCCGACGCCGATTTCGAGGATGCCTAACATGACGAACAAGAAAAGCCCCGCCGCGTTGAACGGCGTCCGCGTCATCGACATCGCAACCTTTATCGCCGGGCCCTATGCGGGCTCGATCCTGGGCGAGTTCGGCGCCGAGGTCATCAAGGTCGAACAGCCCCACAAGGACGGGCAAGGCGGCGGTGATCCCTGGCGGCGCTACGGCACCAAGACGGCGCGTGAGGATTCGACCCTGGCCTGGCTGACCGAGGCCCGCAACAAGCAGTCCATCACCCTCAATCTGCGCGAGGCCGAGGGCCAGGACCTTCTCAAGAAGCTGGTCGCCGACGCCGACGTGCTGATTGAGAACTTCCGCCCCGGCACCCTGGAACGCTGGGGCCTGGGGCCGGACGTGCTGTGGGCGATCAATCCCGGATTGGTCATCCTGCGGGTCACCGGCTACGGGCAGACCGGTCCTTACAAGGACCGGCCCGGCTTCGCCCGCATCGGCCATGCCGTGGGCGGGCTGACCTACCTGTCCGGCAAGCCCGGGGAGATTCCGGTCACGCCGGGCTCGACCTCGCTCGGCGATTACATGACCGGCATGTACGGCGCCATCGGCATCATGATGGCCCTGCGCCACCGCGACGCGACGGGCGAAGGCCAGGTCATCGACGCGGCGCTTTATGAAAGCGTGTTCCGCGTGCTCGACGAACTGGCCCCGGCCTATGCCGCCCAGGGCACGGTGCGCGAGCCAGAGGGCACGGGCACCCTGAACGCCTGCCCGCACGGGCATTTCCCCTGCGGCGACGGCAAGTTCCTGTCCATCGCCTGCACCACGTCCAAGATGTTCGAACGCCTGACCCAGGGCATGGGCCGCCCGGACTTGTGGGACCTGTACGGCGATCAGGCGGAACGCCTGAAGCACCGCGACACGGTGATCGAGGAAGTCACCAACTGGTGCCTGTCCATGACCCGCGAACAGGTCATGGAAAAATGCATCGGCGCGGAGGTTCCGGCCGGTCCCATCAATTCCATCGCCGACATTTTCGATGACCCGCACTTCCGCGCCCGCGATCAGCTGGTCACCATCGACGATCCGGACGTCGGCGAGGTGACGATCCCTGGCGTGGTGCCCAAGCTCACGAAAACGCCGGGCACCATCCGTTCGCTCGGCCAGGGGCTGGGGCAATCCAACGCGGAGATTTACGGCAAGCTGCTGGGTCTGTCCGAGACGGAGCTTGCC
>DNMS01000210.1:0-1449 GCA_003488105.1 Rhodospirillaceae bacterium | reverse complement strand
TGAAGGTGCGCGGGATTATCTAGCCGTCCCGCAATCCCCGTTGCCGCCGGGACCGATTTCGGCGACAGTTTCCCGGCTGCATTCTGCGGTGCCTTGGGGGAGGATACGACCATGTTCACGCTGTATTACGCGCCGGATACCTGTGCCCTGGCGACCCTGATCGCCTTCAAGGACGCGGGGCTGCAGGCGGGGGACGATTATGCGCTGCGCCGGGTCGATTTTAAGCGCCTGGAGCAGCGCGCGCCGGAATACCTGGCCGTCAATCCCAAGGGGCGGGTGCCGGCCCTGGTCACGCCACGGGGGATTTTGACGGAAACCCCGGCCATGCTCGCCTTCCTGGCGCAAAGCTTTCCCCGGGCCAATCTGGCGCCGCTCGAAGATCCTTTCGCCTTCGCCGACTTGCAGGCTTTCAACAGTTTCCTTTGCTCAAGCCTGCATGTCGCCCACGCTCACCGTATGCGCGGCCACCGCTGGGTCGATGAAAACGACCGGGCGGCGATCAAGGCCATGCAGGACAAGGTTCCGGAATCGGTCAGCGCCTGTTACGACCTGATCGAGTCGGGCATGCTCAAGGGACCTTGGGTGATGGGCGAGGATTATACCATTGCCGATCCCTACCTGTTCACCATCGCGCAATGGCTGGAACAGGACGGCGTCGATCCCGCTCGCATTCCCAAGGTCATGGACCACCGCGCCCGCATGGCGGCGCGGGCCAACGTGAAAGCGGCCCTCGCGGAAGAAAACGCCTGACCCCACGGGGCGGCTGCACGATGATTGAGCGCAATATCCGGGAAGACGGCGCCGGTCGATGCGGGCATCACTGACCCCAGGTTCATCCATCCGCGAGGAAAACATGACACAAGGCCAGCCGCCCCGTTCCATGGACGGCTCTGAATGGGGGCAGTTGGTCTTTCTGTCCGTGTTGTGGGGTGGGGCGTTCTTTTTCGTCGGCGCCGCCGTGCGCGAGGTGCCGCCGTTGACGATCGTATTCGCCCGGGTGTTCCTGGCGGCGCTGCTGTTGCTGCCGTTGTTTCTTCGTTATGGCCATCACCTGCCGCGGGGATGGGCGGCATGGCGGCCGTTCTTCGTCATGGGGTTGTTGAACAATGTGCTGCCGTTCAGCCTGCTGTTCTTCGGCCAGACGCAGGTGACGGTGGGCCTCGCCTCGATCATCAACGCCATGACGCCGCTGTTCACGGTTCTCGTCATGGCGGGCTTCGGGGTGGAGCGGCTGACGGCGTTCCGCGTCGCCGGGGTCGTTCTCGGCATTCTCGGCGTGGCGGTCCTGCGGGGCGGCGGTCCCGCCGATGCGGGTCAGACCCTCGGCATCGGCCTGTGCCTGGCGGCCACGGTCAGCTATGCCTTCGCGGGCCTGTGGGGGCGCCGCCATCTGGGCGGGGTGCCGCCGCTGAAATCGGCGACCTGTCAGTTGATCTGTTCCAGCCTCGG
>DNMS01000152.1:8701-8827 GCA_003488105.1 Rhodospirillaceae bacterium | reverse complement strand
AATTCCTCTTCACAATGTCAAACAGCAGTACATAAAAGTACCAAACGAATATCGCTCGAGCGTTTCCCCTCACCCCGGCCAAAAAAAGCCGAGGACCCGAAGGGTCTGGTGGAGCCGGACGGGATC
>DNMS01000152.1:7725-8448 GCA_003488105.1 Rhodospirillaceae bacterium | reverse complement strand
CTCCCAACTGAGCTACGGCCCCGTTGCTAAACCCAGAAAGTTTAAGCCCGCAAACGGCTAAACACTCAAACCAGCAGGATGGTGGGCCTGGGAAGATTTGAACTTCCGACCTCACGCTTATCAAGCGCGCGCTCTAACCAACTGAGCTACAGGCCCGATAAGCCCCTGCTTATTTATAAAGACCTCTCAAAAAAGTCCCGAGAGATCTTAATGCGGAAGGGATACGTGGACGGCGTCTCGAACGATGTCAGGAAAAACCGATCGCGCCTAAGTCGAGGCGCATAGAAGTTGGCAACCTTGCTTCCGTGGAAGCAAAGCGCCTTGCATGGATTGTCCAAGAACACCCCGTGAGAGGTCTTCCAGAACATCCTTGAAAGGAGGTGATCCAGCCGCAGGTTCCCCTACGGCTACCTTGTTACGACTTCACCCCAGTCGCTGACCTTACCGTGGCCGGCTGCCTCCGAAGTTAGCGCACCGTCTTCGGGTAAAGCCAACTCCCATGGTGTGACGGGCGGTGTGTACAAGGCCCGGGAACGTATTCACCGCGTCATGCTGATACGCGATTACTAGCGATTCCGACTTCATGCTCTCGAGTTGCAGAGAACAATCCGAACTGAGACGGTTTTTGGAGATTAGCTCAGGGTCGCCCCATCGCTGCCCACTGTCACCGCCATTGTAGCACGTGTGTAGCCCAGCCCGTAAGGGCCATGATGACTTGACGTC
>DNMS01000152.1:2160-6118 GCA_003488105.1 Rhodospirillaceae bacterium | reverse complement strand
AGACGACTTTGGAGACGCACAAGCCCACACGCGCATAACCGGGAAATCCCGAAAATGGCGCCTGGCGCGGCGTCGTCGAAAAGGGAACCGAAGTTCCTATACTATCGGCAACGAGCGTTCCTGGCAAGACCTGCCAGACCGGATTTCGCCGAAATCCTCTGCCGCTCCAGATCGTCTCCCCCGAAGAGGAAACCACCGTGTAGCGGCGTGGCCCGGGCGGTGATATAGGAGAACCTGCGCCGCGTGTCCAGCGTGAAACGCAAAATCTTTTCCACAATCGGCCGAAGCCCACCAAGCCCGGCCCCGGGAGGCCCAGGAATGACCATCATGCAACGCAAAACCCCCGCCGTGTTTTTCCGCGGCGGCACTTCGAAAGCCGTGTTCTTCCACGCCGAGGACGTGCCCGCCGATATCGAGGAGCGCAACCGCATGCTGCGCGCCGTCATGGGCAGCCCCGATCCCTACGGCCGGCAGTTGGACGGCCTGGGCGGCGGCATCTCGTCCCTGTCCAAGGCCATGTGGGTTGAACGCTCGAGCCGCAACGACGCCGACGTGGACTATACCTTCGCGCAGGTCGGCATTCGCGACGACGTGGTCGACATGTCGTCCAACTGCGGCAACATGACCTCGGCCGTCGCCCCCTTCGCCATTGAGGAAGGCATCTTTCCCCTGCCCGACGGCCCGGCCATGGTGCGCATGTTCAACACCACCACCAAGAAGGTCGTGCACGCGCATTTCGCCATCCAGGATGGCCGCGCCGTCTCGACCGGCGACATGGAAATCCCCGGCGTCTCCGGCACCGGGGCGCCCATGCGCCTCGATTGGATGGACCCGGCCGGCACCGCCGGGCGCGGCGTTCTGCCCACCGGCAAACCGCAGGAAACCTTCTCCGCCCCCGGGTTCGGCGAATTCCCAGGCTCCATCGTCGATGCAGCCTCGGTCTGCGTCTATGTGCCCGCATCGGCCTTCGGCCTGACCTGCGCCGAATCGCCCATGGCCATCGATGATATGAAGGAGGTCATGGCCGGCATGGAATACGTGCGCCGCGACGCCGCCGTGCGCGCCGGCCTGGCCGCGACGCCGGAAGCCGCCGCCCAGGCCTCCCCCCGGGTCGCCCTGATCGCCCCGCCGGTCGCCTACAAAACCCTGGCCGGGACGGAGATCGCGGCCGAGGACTACACCATCGCGGTCCGCGTCGCCTCCATGGAGAACATCCACCGCGCCGTCCAGGTCACGGGTGCGATGAGCATCTCCGCCGGCCTCGTCGTCGAGGGCACGCTGCTGAACGAGATGGCGGTCGGTCTGGACCCCAAGGGCGACCTTAAGATCGGCAACCCATCAGGGGTGCTGGCGACCCGCGCCGATGCCCAGAAGAACGCGGACGGCACGTGGAACCTGGTCTCGACCTCGGCCTACCGCACCTTCCGGCGCATCATGGACGGGCACGTCTATCACCCGTAACCCGGATGGACGTCAGGGCCCGTCGTAGGAGATGCGGATGACCTCGACCTCGTCGAGGCCGTGGGGCGTACGCACGTTGACCACGTCGCCCTCCTCCGCCTTCATGAGGGCCCGGGCCATGGGCGAAACCCAGCTGATCTCCCCGTCCTCAAGCCGCGCCTCATCGACGCCGACGATCCGCACGGTCTTTTCCTCGCCGCGCGGATTCTCGAAGGTCACCCAGGCGCCGAAGAACACCTGATCCCGGTTGGTCTGGCGGGCCGGGTCCACGACCTCGGCGATGTCCAGGCGCTTCATCAGATAGCGCTGGCGCCGGTCGATTTCGCGCAGCCGCTTCTTGCCGTAGATGTAGTCGCCATTTTCCGAGCGATCGCCGTTACCCGCCGCCCAGGACACGATGTCGACGACCTTGGGCCGCTCGACATAACGCAGATGCTTGAGCTCTGCCTGCAGGCGGGCATGGCCCTCGGGCGTCAACAGGTTGCGCGCCCCCGCCGGCAGCACGGGGCCGTCATCGATCTCGTCCTCAAGGTCGACTTCCGCCGCCGCGTCCTCGTTCACGAATGCCTTGCTCACCTTGGTTCTCTCCGCTGGCCCGGAATGGACCTATTCTAGCGCAAGCGCGCATACTACAAGCCTGGAATTCTTCAATCATGCAAACAGGCCCGCCATGACCGACGCCCCCGACCGACCGCTCGGCCCCCCGCTTCCCCAGTGGACGCCCCGCCCCCGCCCCGGCCGCGACACCCTGAGCGGCCCGCGCTGCCGCCTGGAGCCCCTGTCCGCCGACGCCCATGGCGAGGATTTGTGGCAGGCCAACGCCGCCGATACAGAGGGGCGCATGTGGGATTACATGTCCTGCGGCCCGTTCTCTGGATTAACCGAATACCGGACTTGGTTGGCGGGAGCGGAAGCCGGGAACGACCCCCTGTTCTTCGCGATCGCCGATCAGGCATCTGGCAAGGCGCAGGGCGTCGCCAGCTATCTGCGCATCGATCCCGCCAACGGCGTCATTGAGGTCGGTAACATCGCCTACTCCCCGGCCCTGCAGGGCACCGTGCTGGCGACCGAGGCCATGTATTTGATGATGGCCCATGCGTTCGATACGCTCGGCTACCGGCGTTATGAATGGAAGTGCAACGGGTTCAACGCACCGTCGCGGCGCGCGGCGCAGCGCCTGGGCTTTTCCTATGAAGGATTGTTCCGCAACCACATGGTGGTCAAGGGGCGCAGCCGCAATTCGGCCTGGTTCGCGATCACCGACGCCGACTGGCCCGCCATCAAGACAGCCCATCAAACCTGGCTGGCGTCTGACAATTTCGATGGGGACGGCCAGCAGCGCCGCGCGCTGTCGACGCTGACCAAGGCCTTACGACGGGATGATACCGGAGAAACCTAACGCAAATCCCGAGCAATCCAGAGTGGATTGCGACGACGCATTTGCGTCAAATCGATAACACGGCGATCAGCCGCCGACGGTCGCCGGCTCGCAGAACTGGCGGCGCTTCTTCAGGTCCGCGCAGATTCCCTTGGCTTCGCCCGCCGACTTCACTGGTCCGGCCTTAAGGCGGTAGTACACCCCCTTCTTGCCGAGATCGACCTTGGAAACCTCATGTTCCATGTCCTTGAGCACGGTGCGGTGGCGGCGCTGAATCAGCTTCCAGCCATCCTCGGCCTGCTTTTCCGAGCGATAGGACGCGAGATGCACGCCCGGCTGCGGGCCCTTCGGTTTTTCCACCTTCTCGGCCTTGTCCTTGTCGACAAGGCTGGTGGGGGCGGCCTGGGCGGACACCATCTTGGGTGCTTCAGGTTGCATCGCTTTTTCAATGGCCGCGCGTTCGCGGGTGTATTCGTCGGATGAGATGTAGCCGCTGTCCCGCAGTTGTTCCAGGCGGCGCACCATGTCAGCGGCCTCCAACAGACCCTGGGGCGGCGGCGCCGGATTGACCAGGCGCACGGGGGCCGCCGGCATCAGCGCATCGAGGATCATGTTGCGTTCCGCCGCATGCTGCGAGACGGAAATGGCGCGCAGTTCCAGCGCGCGGCCGATGGCGCGCAGGCGGCCGGAAATCTGTTCCGTGGTCGGCACGGGCCGGTCCAGCCCTGCCGACGACGGCGGCGAGGTCAACGGCAACAAGGCGCCGACGTTGGCCTGACGCCGGGTCGCATATTCCTGCGGTGTGACGAGCCCCTGGTCCTTCAGCGCGCGCATGGTCGAAAAGCGCGAAATCATGTTCTGGTCGCCGCCGGAGTAGGCATCCATGGTGGTCACCGGCATGGCGGGAGCAGCCATGGCCTGCTGCGGCTGGGCCGAGGCCATGGGTGGCGGCGCACCGAACGAAGTGGCCGGGGCGCGGCCCGTGGGCGACGCGGAAACGGTGGCGGGCGCACCCGGGAACCCGGCCGGGGCCTGGCCCAGGCGGACGGCGCTGGGCACTTCGCCGGAATCGAGCAGCGACAGATTGACGCTGGCGATCTGCGAGGCCGGGCGCGTCGC
>DNMS01000152.1:0-2036 GCA_003488105.1 Rhodospirillaceae bacterium | reverse complement strand
AGGCAGGCCGCGTCGCCAGGTTATTCCACACCACGAATTGCTGAGATTCTTCCGGACGCAGGGCCAACACGGCCTCGTACATCTGGCGCGACTTCGTGATCTGGCCCGTATTCTGATAGAGGATGCCCGCACCAAGCAGGGCGTCGACATCCTTCGGGTTGGCCTGCAAGGCCTTCTGGAAATGGCTTTCGGCCGTGACGAAGTTGCCCTTGGCCAGCTCGGCGATGCCCAATTCGGCCTCGTCGTTCTTCTTCAAGGGGCTTCCCGCCCAGAAGGTATCCGTGAAGATCTGCGATTCCTGCAAAGCGCCACAGGCACCAATGCCCATGCTCGCCACCGCAACAAACGCAAACCGCGCCATAAGACGTCGACCGGTCATGATCCTCTCCCGCAGCTAAGACAGCGCGCCGCCCCGGCGTTCACTCCCAAGAAAACGCCGGAAATTACCCAGGATGGCGGCGCCATGTCTGGATCAACTCAAGGATAGTGAAAACCATTGGGGTAAACAATTGGTAAAAAAGGAGGAATCATTCGCCGCCCCTCACCCGGGCCAAGGTTTTCCGGGGCGGTCCGCCGTCACAGACCTACAAGGTCAATTCCATAAACCGCATGCCGGGGGCTGTATCATCGTGATAAGGCGCGATTTCGGCGAACCCCATGGCACGGTAAAGGGCCTGTGCACCCTTCATATGAGCGAGGGTATCCAGACAGAGAGCACGAAACCCGGCGGACCGGGCATGGCCTACAGCGGCCGCAGCCAGTCTGCGGCCAAAGCCCTGGCCTTGCCAAGCCGGCCGCACATAAAGGCGTTTGATTTCCGCCCTGTCTTCGGAAAGAGCACGAACACCGACCGCACCGGCAGCACCACCATCCGCGCGCAGCAGCAACAGAGCCCCCCGGGGCGGGCCGTATGTCCCGGGCAACCCCGCCAGTTCGGCGTCGAAATTTCTCAGGCAGTAGGCGCGGGAAACGTCGGCCCCATATTCGGCAAACATCACCCGCACCGTCTCAAGGTCCGGGCCGCCGGTGACCGTCGAAATGACCGCGTCCGGCATCCCCGCATACCCCTTAAGCCGACAACGCCTCGGCGATGGCCGCCCCCAGTTCCTGGGTCGAGGCCGTACCGCCCATGTCGCGGGTCTTCGGCCCGTCACCGGCGACCACCTGTTCGATGACGCGCACGATCTCGTCGGCGGCGTCCTTCTGGCCCAGGTGTTCCAGCATCATCGCCGCCGACCAGATCTGGCCGATGGGGTTAGCGATGTTCTGTCCCGCGATATCGGGGGCGGAGCCGTGGACCGGCTCGAACATCGACGGATAATCCCGCTCCGGATTGATGTTGGCCGAGGGCGCGATGCCGATGGTCCCGGTGCAGGCCGGGCCCAGGTCCGACAGGATGTCGCCGAACAGGTTGGAGCCGACGACCACGTCGAACCAATCGGGGTTGCGCACGAAATGGGCGGTCAGGATGTCGATGTGAAACTGGTCGGTTTCGACGTCCGGATATTCCTTTGAAATGGCTTCGAAGCGTTCGTCCCAATAGGGCATGGAGATGCTGATGCCGTTGGACTTGGTGGCCGAGGTCACCTTCTTGCGCTTGCGCGTGCGGGCCAGCTCGAACGCCACGCGGATGATGCGGTCACAGCCCTTCTTGGTGAACACGGAAAGCTGCGTCGCGAATTCTTCCGGCGTGCCGACGTTGCCGCGCCCGCCGATGTCGGAATATTCGCCTTCGTTATTTTCGCGCACGACCAGGAAATCGATATCGCCCGGCTTACGGTTCGCCAACGGACAGGGCATGCCTTCCATAAGCTTGACCGGGCGCAGCGACAGATACTGTTGGAACTGGCGGCGGATGGGAATCAACAAACCCCAGAGCGAGACATGGTCCTTCACACCCGGAAAGCCGACGGCGCCCAGCAGGATCGAATCATGACCCTTGATGGTGTCCAGTCCGTCTTCCGGCATCATGGCGCCTTCCTTGGCGAAGCGCTCGCAGCTCCAATCGAATTCATCGAACTTGAACGACAGGTCGT
>DNMS01000155.1:3469-5070 GCA_003488105.1 Rhodospirillaceae bacterium | reverse complement strand
TTGGGATCAACCATGGGAATTGCCCTTACCGTCACCGGCGACGCTCGGCGCGATCATCGGCCTTGCCGCGTTCGGCACGGCGCTTGCCTATATCGTGTTCTTCCGCCTGTTGGTCAGCGCCGGGGCCAGCAACGTCATGCTGGTCACCCTGCTGATTCCGGTGACGGCTGTGGCGCTGGGGGTCCTGTTCCTGGGCGAGACGGTGCATCCCCGGGAACTGGCGGGGGCGGCGGTGATCGGCCTGGGCCTTGTGTTTATCGACGGTCGTCTGCCGCGGCGTCTGGGGCTTGCCGGTCGGCCAGGGCCGTGACCTTGGTCTCGATCCGGTCGACCTGGATCGCCAGCTTGCGGATGATCTCGTCCTGTTCGGCCTGATGCTGTTCCGCGTCCACGGCCGCCGCGTCGTGCATGGAATTGACGATGATCGCGATGAACAGGTTCAGCACGGCAAAGGTGACGATCAGGATGAAGGGCACGAAGAACGCCCAGGCGAAGGGGTGGACCTCCATCACCGGACGGACGATGCCCATGGACCAGGATTCCAGGGTCATGATCTGGAACAGGGAATAGGCCGATTCCCCGATGGTGCCGAACCAGGCGGGGAAATCGCCGCCGAACAGCTTGGTCGCCATGACGGCGGCGATATAGAACACTAGGCACAGCATGGCGAGGACCGAGCTCATGCCCGGCACGGCCTCCAGCAAGGCCTGGATCACCACCCGCATCTTGGGCACGGCGGAAACCAGGCGCAGGGCCCGCAGCACGCGAAGGGCGCGCAGCACGGTCATGCCCTCCGTCACCGGCATCAGCGAAATGCCGACGATCACGAAATCGAACACATTCCAGGCATTGCGGAAAAAGCTGAGGCGATAGACCACCAGCTTGATCGCGATTTCGGTGACGAACACGGCGACCGCCACGTGGTCGAGCAGGCGCAGGGCGTCGCCGGCGGCGGCCATCGCCGTGGGCGAGGTTTCCAGGCCAAGGACGATGGCGTTGAAGATGATGACGGCGATGATCGCGCGCCGGGTCGCCTCGGCCTCAATGAAGGCCTGCAGGCGACCGATCACACCCGCCGGGCGCTGGTCCAGGGTGTCGGTCGATGCGTCGGACATGTGTGGGTGTCACCTTGGACTGTCGTTGGTGGGGGCCGGGCGTCTTCCCGGCGGTCGGTGCGGCAAAGATAAGGGCGGCGCGGATGCCCATCAAGCGGTCATGACGGAATTCGGCGGCGGCATGCCAACCGACGGCTTCACCTTGCGGGCCGCCCGTGTCATTGTATACAAAACGTCCACCAGAAAACCGCCAATAAAGGGAGGCTTCCAAATGGAACCCAAAATCATCCGCGCCGGCGATCGGCAAACCAAGATCGCCCCGGCCCATAACTTCGTCGGCCAGGTCCTGCATGAAAGCGTGTTCGCCGAGGAAGCGCCGTCGCGGCTGCGTGTGTCGCGCGTCACCTTCACGCCGGGCGGGCGGACCAACTGGCACACCCATGCGGTGGGGCAGATTTTGTACGTGCTGTCGGGGTCGGGCCGTTATCAGCTGGAAGGCCAGCCGGTCGAGGAAATCAACGCCGGCGATACGGTCGTCATTCCGCC
>DNMS01000155.1:0-3204 GCA_003488105.1 Rhodospirillaceae bacterium | reverse complement strand
TGGCTGGAGCCTGTCGACGACAAGGACTTCATGCAGGAGCCGGCATAACCACGCAGGCCGCATGCAAAGAGTTGCGTTCCGAACGGGCCCCTTGTGGGCCCGTTCGTGTTAGCGCTCGACCGTGATCTGCGGCGTATCGCCGACCAGCTTGCCGGTCCGCCGCCAGCGGTCAAGTTGGTCGCGGCGCTTCTCGGCGAAGGTGAAGTCGCGGGTCGCGCGGTCCAGGTCGCGCATCTTTTCCTCGCGCCGCACTTCCATCTCGGCGATTCGTTGGGCGACCACGGCTTCCAGGTGCACGCCGCGGCGTTTCTGATAACGCCAGTCGTCGAGATCGGAGCGCCGCCGGTCGGTGTCGCCCAATGCCCGCATGTCCAGACGTTCGTTGCGGCGCTTTTCCTTGAGCAGGCCGTTCAGGCGCGCCGTGCGGCCGGTATCGACGGCGACCAGGGTGGTCTCGTGGGATTCCTCCCCGTCCACTCCGGCGTCCTTCTTGGCCTGTCGGGTCTCATCGTCGCCCCGGTTCAGGCGGTTCCAATAGCTCAGCACCTTGATCCGGTAGGGGCGGAAATTCTCCGGCGTCTGGGAATGGTACTGGCCCGCGGCGGTCAGCCAGTTGCGGGTGTCGTCATATTTGGCCTTCAGGAACTTGGCCGCATAGGCCGCGTTGGCGGCGGGATCGAAGGCGTGGTCCAGGGTTTCGAACGCGTTCCAGTGGTAGTGCATGTTGATCTGCATGCAGCCGACGTCGATGTTGCGCACGCCCTGGCTCAGCAAAATCTCGACCTCGGCGCGGGCTTCGGCCTCGGTCGCGAAATAGCGGCCCTTGCCCTGGGACGTCACGGTCCAGGGCCAGGCAAAATTTTCCCCGCTTTCCTTATCAAAGCGGCCCGACTCCGTCAGTGCGATGGCGGCCAGCAGGTTGGCCGGAATGCCCTCGCGCCGTTCCACGGCGCGCGCCGCATCCAGACAAATTTCGTCTGTATTTTCAGATACTTGTCCGCGCGCGGCCATGGCATCCGGGGCCCATCCAAGACCCCAGGCCAAAAGCCAGCAAAGGAACAAGCGCGTTTTCCACGCCATGATTATTCTCCCGTTCTAGGCTAAGGCGTCGCAAGGGCCGTGCCAGGAGCGGGCAAAAAATTATCCTGTAAAAACAGGATGTTGTTGGGTTGAGGTGCGCCTGACCGGGCGGCGGCATTTGCCGGGGCGAAAAAATGCCGGGGGCGGTATTTTTTTGTTTGCACCTGCGAACAAAGCCACGTATATATTGCATCGCAGCATGCGGGAGACGGATCCTCCCAGACGGTCTTCCGCACCTGCCTTTACTTGGATGTTTCCTCCCAACGACTCGGGCCGTGTCTCTGACACGGCCCTTTTTTTGTCCGCGCGGTCGCCGATTAATGAAAAAATGACAATAAAGCCGGGGGGTTAGTCTTCGGGCAGGGTCTCTCCGCCGTCGCCGAGGGCCAACTGCATGGTCACCGAGTCCAACCAGCGCCCGAACTTGAATCCGATGTTGCGGATGATCCCGGCTTCGCGGAAACCCATTTTGCGGTGCAAACTAATCGAGCCCGCATTTCCGGAATCGCCGATCACCGCGATCATCTGCCGGTAGCCTTCGGCGGTGCAGCGACGGATCAGTTCCGCCAGCAGTTTCTGCCCGACGCCGCGGCGATGGGCGTCCTGGGCGACATAGACCGAATCCTCCACCGTATAACGATAGGCCCGGCGCGGCCGGTAGGCCCCGGCATAGGCGTATCCCAGCACCCGCCCGGCGTCCTCGGCCAGGATATAGGGGTATCCGGCGTCGACCACGGCGGCGCGCCGGCGGATCATCTCGGCGACGTCGGGCGGATCATATTCGAAGCTGCCGCCGCCGGTCGCCACATGATGGGCGTAGATGTCGCGGATCGCGGCCATGTCGGCCTCGGTGGCGTCGCGGACTTGGATGGTGTCGGATGTGCTCATCGCGGTGTTGTTCCTGGGGCGGGCTTATTCAGCCGCTTCCGGCAGGACCAGCCGCCGCGCCCCGGCGCAAAGCTGGGCCATGAAATCGTCGAGCCGGGCCGCGATCCCGGCCATTTCCGGCTTGGGCGCGATGGCGGCCTCGTCCAGGTAAAGGGCGCGGTTGAGTTCGATCTGCAGGACGTGAACGCCCGCCCGGGGCCGGCCGTAGTGGCGGGTGGTATAGCCGCCGGCATAGGGCCGGTTGCGGGTCACGGAAAAGCCCAGTTCCCTAAGCAACCGTTCCGCCAGGGCCGTCATCGCCGGTGCGGCGGCGGTGCCGTGGCAATCGCCCAAAATGATGTCGCCCAGGGGATGGTCGTTGCGGGTGCCGGTCACGTTGGACGGCATGGAATGGCAATCGACCAGAAGACAGCCGCCGAAGGCCTGGCGGGTGTCGTCGATCAAGCCCATGAGCGCCCTGTGATAGGGCCGGTGGGTGTCCTCGATGCGCCGGCGGGCCTCGGCGAAGGTCAGGGGATGGCCGTAGATTTCCTCGCCGTTGGCGACCACGCGGGCGATGGTGCCAAGCCCCGCCGCGATGCGCGGCGAGCGGGTCACCACATAGTCTGGCAAGGCGCCTGAGAACATGCGGGGGTCGAGCTCGTAAGCCTCGCGGTTGGCGTCCACATAGGCGCGCGGGAAATTGGCGCGGATCAGGGGCGCGCCGAAATCCGGGGCGCGGCGGAACAATTGGTCGACGAAGGCGTCTTCCGAACGGCGCAGCGCCGTCGCGTCCAAACAGGATTGTTCGACGAAGTCGGGGGTGTAATTGCGGCCCGAATGGGGGGAGGCGGACACCACGGGGGCGGTCTGCGCGTTGGGGCGGAAAATGTCGATGGGCCGGGCCGGGGCTTGGGGCCCGGCCGTAGCGGCGGACGACGGCGTATCGCCTGTGCCGTCTTCGCGTTGGCCTGCGTCCCGGCCTTTGTCCATGTAATCGTGCCCCGTCGGCTGCTTCGACACACCCCATAATTTGTTAGCCTCCCGGCGCGGGGGGCGCAATGGTTTCTTGCGGTTGACAGCCTTGGGGCAGGTGGCGCCCGGGGATCGTCACAAAGCCCGACCGCGGGCCTTGCCAAGCGGGGTCGAAGGCATTAACCCCCCCTTCTCTTGGCCGCCCCGATACGGGGCGGGGCCGGGACGGGCGCGTAGCTCAGCGGGAGAGCACCTCGGTGACATCGAGGGGGTCGTAGGTTC
>DNMS01000309.1:8838-9158 GCA_003488105.1 Rhodospirillaceae bacterium | reverse complement strand
GGCGGCCACCAGGGCCGTGGTCAGTGGACGCCATATGTCGACGCCCGTCTCCGGAAGCAATCTCGGCGCCCCGAATGCTTCCCATAAAATGACAAAAAAGAACGTGATAACAATATTGTATGTATATTTTTTCATGTAAATTGTAACGGAGCATACATATCCAGCGCCGGCATCAAAACCGATCGATGGGGTCTGTCGGACTCCGGGATTCTCCCGCCGTTTCGCCCTTTTCCGGAGTATAACGTGAAGATCGCGAATTGTCGGAGCATGAAATGACGATGGAAAACACGCCCTGGTTGCCGGCGGCCTTGCTCCGGGTC
>DNMS01000309.1:5522-8674 GCA_003488105.1 Rhodospirillaceae bacterium | reverse complement strand
GGTCGATCAGATGGCGCAAGCCGATGCCGCGACCATCGCGGGCGGCACGCCCGGTATCGATCTGATGGAAACGGCGGGAGCCGCCGTGGCCGACCGTGCCCGGACCTTGTTCAACGGACGGCCGGTGGCTGTTTTGTGCGGCCCGGGGAACAACGGCGGCGACGGCTTCGTGGCGGCGCGCCTGCTGAAGGACCAGGGGGCCGAAGTGCGGCTTTACCTGCTGGGCGAGCGGGAGAGGTTGCGGGGTGATGCCGCCCTGGCGGCGGACCGATGGACCGGTGCGGTGGAAGAGTTGACGACAGGTTTCGATCCGGCGGGGGCAGGGGTCGTCGATGCCCTGTTCGGGGCGGGGCTCACGCGCCCGCTCGACGGCGTCGCAGCGACCGTGGCGGAAACCCTCAACACAGCATCGGCGGATGTCCTGGCCGTGGATATCCCGTCGGGCGTCATGGGGGACACCGGTGTTGTTGCCGGAGCGGCTATAAAAGCCAAGGAAACGTTGACTTTTTGCCGATTCAAGCCGGGGCATTTCCTGCGGCCGGGGCGGGATTTCTGTGGTGCCGTGCGGGTCGCCGACATCGGCATTCCTGACGCCGCGGTCGCGGCCCAGGCCCCCGATACCTGGGTCAACAGCGCCGATATCTGGTGGCCCGCCTTTCCCCACCCGGGGCCCGACGACCACAAGTACACGCGGGGCCATGTCGTGATCTGGGGGGTGGGGACCATGTCGGGCGCGCCGCGTCTGGCCGCCGACGGGGCCCGGCGGGCCGGGGCGGGGATCGTTTCCATCGCCTGCCGGCCCGAGGATACGGCGATATTCCGCGCCGGAGCAGCCGGCGTGCTGGTTCGGCCGATGGCGGATGCAGCCACGTATGGGGCCTACGTCGAGGACGGGAACAAGACCCTGGTCGTCGGCCCGGGTAACGGGCCGGGGCCGGACACCCGCGCGCGGGCCTTGGCGGCGCTGGCCACCGGCAAGCCCGTGGTGCTGGACGCCGACGGCATTTCCGCCTTCGCGGACGCTCCCGACGCCTTGGTATCGGCCTTGCACGGCAATTGTGTGATCACCCCCCATGGGGGCGAGTTCGCCCGTGTCTTTCCAGACGGCGACGACCGGCTGAGTCGCGCGCGCCACGCCGCCCGGACGTCCGGCGCGGTGGTTCTGCTGAAGGGCTTCGACACGATCATCGCCGCCCCCGACGGCCGCGCCGTGATCAACGCCAACGGCTCGCCCCATCTGGCCACCGCGGGCACCGGCGACGTGCTGGCCGGCATCACGGCGGGGCTTCTGGCCCAGGGCATGGCGCCGTTTCCGGCCGCCTGCGCGGCGGTCTGGCTGCACGCGGCGGCGGCGCAATGTGTCGGCCATGGCCTGATCGCCGAGGATATTCCCGGTCTTATGCCGGGCATCATGCGTGCCCTTCCGGGCGTCGTGGCGGGATGCGTTCCCGGGCAAATTTTCACCCATTTGCCCCTTGAACCAGCCGGCAAAAGCGAACAGGTTTAACGGGATGTCCGTGTACCTTTGAAAGGGTTCTGATGACCGAACATAAATCGAGCAGTTTCCTCGACCGAACCCTGTCCAATCTGCGCCGGGGGTGGCAGTCCATCGCCGGATCGTCATACGACGAGGACGCCGCGAGCACGCGCCCCAACCTGCCGGATGAGGACGCCGGGCGCATCCTGGAACAGATGCAGGAATGCCTGGACAACAAGGGCGGCGAGGTTTCGGCGCGGACCAAGGCGGCGGCCCTCGGCCGCGTCTATCTGGCTCTGGACAAGGGCGGGCGCGAGAAATTTCTGCGCCTCATGGCCGGCAATTTCGGTACCGACGCCAAGGCTGTCGAAGCGGCCATCGGCAAGTTCCAGGCGGCGGATGCCGATGCCGCGCGCCTGAACGCCCAGATTGACATCAAGAACAGCCTGCAGGCGCCCTGGCGCCGGCTGCTGACCCAGTTCAACGCGCTGCCCGATGGGGTCAAGTTCCTGGTCGACCTGCGCGCGGAACTGCTGCCGCTTGCCAAGTCCGACGTGGGTCTGAAGGCCATGGAGCACGACCTGCGGGACCTTTTGGCCAGTTGGTTTGACGTCGATTTCCTGGAATTGCGGCGGATCGCCTGGGATTCCTCTTCGGCCTCGTTGTTGGAAAAGTTGATCGCCTACGAGGCCGTGCATGCCATCAAGGGCTGGGAAGACCTCAAAAATCGGCTTGATTCCGACCGTCGCTGCTATGCCTTCTTCCATCCACGCATGCCCGACGAGCCCCTGATCTTCGTCGAGGTCGCTTTGGTCAATGGCATGGCGGCCAATGTGCAGGCGCTGCTCGACACCGACGCCCCGGCGACCGACCCGGCCGCCGCCGACACGGCGATCTTCTATTCCATCTCCAACGCGCAGAAGGGGCTTGCGGGCATCAGTTTCGGCAACTTCCTGATCAAGCGGGTGGCGCAGCAGCTGTCCCAGGAGTTCCCGAATCTCAAGACCTTCGCGACCCTGTCGCCGATTCCCGGTTTCCGTAGTTGGCTCAACGAACTTTTGGCAGAGGGGGAGCCCAAGCTGTTCTCGGCCGAGGAGCGTAAGGCGCTGAACGCGGCCACGGGCCGCAAGGGCGGGGCCAAGGGATCGTTGATTTCGGTCCTCGATACCCCCGCCTGGATCAAGGACGATGTCATGACCGCCGCCCTGCAGGGGCCGTTGACGCGCCTGGCGGCACGCTACTTGGCCAAGGAAAAGGGCCGGGGAGGGCGCGCGCGCGACCCGGTGGCGCATTTCCACCTGTCGAACGGGGCGCGGCTCGAACGCCTCAATTGGCTGGGCGATACCTCGGACAAGGGCTTGACCCAGTCGGCGGGTCTGATGGTCAACTACCTCTACGATCTGGGCCGTATCGAGGGTAACCACGAGGCCTACACCTCTGCCGGAAGCGTCGATATGTCCTCGGGCGTGAAGGCGCACCTGCGGGGATAAGCCCGCAGCGCGCCGGTGCAGGGCCGATTTCCCGGTTGTAATCGTTGTCAGAATGGATAAAGTCGCGCCGCTCGCTGGTCGGGCATCCCGGCGGCGTCGGCGGGCGTGGCGGAATTGGTAGACGCGTCAGGTTTAGGTCCTGGTGGCCTTTGGCCGTGGGGGTTCAAGTCCCTCCGCCCGCACCA
>DNMS01000309.1:0-5300 GCA_003488105.1 Rhodospirillaceae bacterium | reverse complement strand
TTCCGACCAGCCGTTTATCGTTGCCGGGTCCGGGGTGGCGGCCTATATATCCGCCCGGGAGTTGAGGGCTTAATCCTAGTGTGTTTTACAGGCGGCGCCGATTTAGGTGCTTCGCCGCAGATTTCCGAAACGGGAGTTCCATGCAAGTCGTCGAGACAAAATCCGAAGGCCTGAGCCGCGAGATGAAAGTCACCGTGGCCGCCAAGGACATTGAAGAGAAAATCAACCTGCGCCTTCAGGAAGTCGCACAATCCGCCTCGCTGCCCGGTTTCCGGCCCGGCAAGGTGCCCGTGGGTCTGCTGCGCAAGCGCTTCGGGCCGTCGATCCTGGGCGAGATCCTGGATCAGGCGGTGAACGATTCCTCCGCCCAGGCGCTAGCTGAGAAGGGCATCCGTGCCGCGACCCAGCCGCAGGTCGAGATCACTTCCTTCGACGAGGGCAAGGATCTGGAGTACACGCTGGCCGTGGACATCCTGCCCGAAATCACGCCGATGGACTTTTCCAAGCTGAAGCTTGAGAAACTGGTCCTGAAACCGGACGAGAAGCAGGTCGAGGAAACCCTCGAAAATCTGGCCAGCGCCCATAAAACGTCCGAGCCGATCACCGCCAAGCGCAAGACCAAGTCGGGTGACGTCTGCGTCATCGACTTCGTCGGCAAGCTGGACGGCGTCGAGTTCGCCGGTGGCAAGGCCGATGGATATCAACTGGAATTGGGCTCCGGCTCGTTCATTCCGGGCTTCGAGGAACAGCTGATCGGCGTCGATGTCGGTGCCGATATCGAGGTCAAGGTCAACTTCCCCGCCGAATACGCGGCCAAGGACCTGGCCGGCAAGGAAGCCGTGTTCGACGTCAAGGTTCACGAAATCCGCGAGGCCAAGCCGGCGCCGATCGACGACGAGCTGGCCAAGAAGGCGGGTCTGGAAAGCCTGGACGCGCTGAAAGAGCGGATCGTCGAAGGCCAGCGCCGCGAGTTCGATCAGATGGCGCGCATGCAGGTGAAGCGCGTACTGTTGGATCAGCTGGCCGACAGCCATGACTTCGAGATGCCGCCCAAGATGGTGGAGATGGAATTCGACAACATCTGGGCCCAGTTCGAGGAACAGCGTAAGCAGGAACATGATCACGACCACGATCATGACCATGATCACGACCATGCCCACGATCACGACGACAAGTCGGACGAAGAGCACAAGGCAGAGTTCCGCGATATCGCCGAACGGCGGGTCAAGCTGGGCCTGTTGCTGTCTGAAGTCGGCCGTGCCAACGCCATCCAGGTGTCGCCGGAAGACGTCAACCGCGCCATGATGCAGGAGGCCCAGAAATACCCGGGGCAGGAGCAGCAGGTGCTGGAATTCTTCCGCTCCAATCCCCAGGCGCAGGAGCAGATCAAGGCGCCCGTGTTCGAGGAAAAGGTCATCGACTACATCATCGAACTGGCCCAGGTGACGGAAAAGCCGGCGTCCTTCGAAGACCTGATCAAGGTTCTTGAGGCCGAGGACGAAGCCAAGGAAGCCAAGAAGCCGGCCACCAAGAAGAAGGCTGCCCCCAAGAAGGCAGCGGCCAAGGACGACGCGGCGGACGGCAAGGAGCCGGCCAAGAAGAAGGCCGCGGCAAAGAAGCCGGCGGCGAAAAAGGAGTAGCGGCGGCAGGACCGGGGCGCTATCAGAGCATAGGCGGCCCGCATCCCCGGACCCGTCATCCCGAGCAGCACGTATCATAAGGACCGCGGCATGACCGATCCCCACGACATCTACATGAATACCCTGGTGCCCATGGTCGTCGAGACCACCAACCGGGGTGAGCGCGCCTACGACATCTATTCGCGGCTGTTGAAGGAACGCATCATCTTCCTGACCGGTGGGGTCGAGGATCATGTCTCGAGCCTGGTCTGCGCGCAGTTGCTGTTCCTGGAATCCGAGAATCCTTCCAAGGACATCTCGTTCTACATCAATTCGCCGGGCGGCGTCGTGACCTCCGGCCTCGCGATCTACGATACGATTCGCTACATCAAGCCGGATGTGTCGACGGTTTGCATCGGTCAGGCGGCGTCCATGGGCTCGCTTCTGCTGGCTGCGGGTGCCCCCGGAAAGCGCTACTCGCTGCCCAATTCGCGGATCATGGTTCACCAGCCGTCGGGCGGCTTCCAAGGGCAGGCATCGGACATCGAAATCCATGCCCGCGAGATCATCGCGCTGCGCCAGCGGCTCAATGAAATCTATGTCGAACATACCGGCCAATCGATGGAAACCATTGAAAACGCGATGGAGCGTGACAAATTCATGACTCCAGAGGAAGCCAAGGCGTTCGGTCTGATCGACGAAGTGGTCGCCAACCGGCCGACGACCGGCGACGACGACGGCGGCAAGTCCGGCAAGAGTTGAGCCGCGGCATCCGTCTAAATGGCTGCCCCCGTGTCTTGGGTGGCGGCGTAAGCACCACGGGACGTCTCTCCGCCGCTACGTCTTTTGGCATAGCTCCATGGGCGTGATTGTGATTGAGTGTTGCACAAGGGTCCGGCTAACATGGTCTTGATCCGGGAGGCGGCGCGGGACCAACAGGATAAACAATGACGAAAACCACCGGCAGCGACTCCAAGAACACCCTTTACTGCTCGTTCTGCGGCAAAAGTCAGCACGAGGTGCGCAAGCTGATCGCGGGTCCGACCGTGTTCATCTGCGACGAATGCGTCGAACTGTGCATGGACATCATCCGCGAAGAGCACAAGACGAACCTCGTGAAGTCGGGCGACGGCGTGCCGACGCCGATGGACATTTGTGCCGTCCTCGATGACTACGTGATCGGCCAGAACAACGCCAAGCGCGTGTTGTCGGTCGCCGTGCATAACCACTACAAGCGCCTGAACCACGGCGCCAAGAACAACGACGTCGAACTGGCCAAGTCCAACATCCTGCTGGTCGGCCCGACGGGGTGCGGCAAGACCCTGTTGGCGCAGACCCTGGCGCGCATCCTGGATGTGCCCTTCACCATGGCCGACGCAACGACCCTGACCGAAGCCGGTTATGTGGGCGAAGACGTCGAAAACATCATTCTCAAGCTGCTGCAGTCCGCTGACTACAACGTCGAGCGCGCGCAGCGCGGCATTGTCTACATCGACGAAGTCGACAAGATCAGCCGTAAGTCCGACAATCCGTCGATCACCCGCGACGTGTCGGGGGAAGGCGTGCAGCAGGCGCTGCTGAAGATCATGGAAGGCACGGTCGCCAGCGTGCCGCCCCAGGGCGGGCGCAAGCATCCGCAGCAGGAGTTCCTGCAGGTCGACACCACCAACATCCTGTTCATCTGCGGCGGCGCTTTCGCCGGGTTGGACAAGATCATTTCCGCCCGCGGCAAGGGCTCCAGCATCGGTTTCGGCGCCGACGTGCGCGCGCCCGAGGAACGCCAGACCGGCGAAATCCTGCGCGAGGTGGAGCCGGAAGATCTGTTGAAGTTCGGCCTGATCCCCGAGTTCGTCGGCCGCCTGCCGGTGGTCGCGACCCTGGAGGACCTGGACGAAGACGCGCTGGTGGAAATCCTGACCAAGCCGAAGAACGCCCTGGTCAAGCAGTACCAGCGCCTGTTCGAGATGGAAGACACCAAGCTGACGTTCTCCGAAGCCGCCCTTCGTTCCATCGCCATCAAGGCCGTCGAGCGCAAGACCGGTGCCCGGGGCTTGCGGTCGATCATGGAAAACATTCTCCTCGACACCATGTTCGACCTTCCCGGCATGGAAGGTGTGGAAGAGGTCGTCATCAATGGAGAGGTGGTGGAAGAAAGTGCCAACCCGCTGTTCATCTATGGCGAAAAGGCCGAAGAAGTGGAAACCAGCGCGTAATTTGCGTCTTTCCAAGGTTATCCACGGTCTGGGCTTGCGCCGCAGCGTTCCATCCCCCACCTTTGTTGTGAAGCAATTCCAACCCGCCGTTGCCCTTGCGGCACGGTCTTCCCGTGTTGAGGCCAGATGTTCCCAGGTATGAAGTCCCAGCAATTTCCCGTTCTGCCGTTGCGCGACATCGTCGTGTTCCCGCACATGATCGTGCCGCTGTTCGTCGGCCGCGACAAATCCGTGCGGGCGCTTGAAGACGTCATGCAGGACGACAAGCAGATCCTGCTGGTGGCGCAGAAGAACGCGGCCCAGGACGATCCGACGGCCGACGACATCTACACCGTCGGTACGGTCTCGACGGTGCTGCAGCTTCTGAAACTGCCGGACGGTACGGTAAAAGTGCTGGTCGAGGGCGTGCAGCGCGCGAAAGTCACCGAGTTCGTGGACAATCCCTCGTTCTTCGAGGTCGAGGCCGAACTGATCCCCGACGAGGAAGGGGATGAGAACGAACTTGAGGCGTTGTCGCGCTCGGTCATCGGCCAGTTCGAGCAGTACATAAAGTTAAACAAGAAAATTCCGCCAGAAGTTCTTGTTTCAATTAATCAAATTGACGAAGCCAACAAGCTGGCCGACACCGTCGCCTCGCATCTGGCGCTGAAAATTTCGGAAAAGCAGGAACTGCTGGAGATTGAATCCGCGGCCGAGCGCCTGGAGCGCGTCTATTCCCACATGGAATCGGAAATCGGCGTCCTGCAGGTCGAGAAAAAGATCCGTAACCGGGTCAAGCGCCAGATGGAGAAGACCCAGCGCGAGTACTATCTGAACGAGCAATTGAAGGCCATTCAGAAGGAACTGGGCGAAACCGACGAAGGCAAGGACGAGGTTGCGGAGATCGAGGAAAAGATCGCCAAGACCCGGCTGACCAAGGAAGCCAAGGAAAAGGCCGAGGCGGAGCTGAAGAAGTTGCGCTCCATGAGCCCGATGTCCGCCGAAGCCACGGTGGTGCGCAACTATCTGGATTGGATGCTGTCCATTCCGTGGAAGAAGCGCACCCGGGTGAAGAAGGACCTGTTGAAGGCCGAGGAAGTCCTCAACGAGGATCATTATGGGCTGGAAAAGGTCAAGGAACGCATCCTTGAATACTTGGCTGTCCAGCATCGTACGAATAAGGTCACTGGACCGATCTTATGTCTCGTGGGCCCTCCGGGCGTGGGCAAGACGTCCCTCGGTAAATCCATTGCCAAGGCGACGGGCCGCAATTTCGTGCGCATGTCGTTGGGTGGCGTGCGGGACGAATCGGAAATCCGCGGCCATCGGCGCACCTATATCGGCTCCATGCCGGGCAAGGTCGTCCAGGGCATGAAGAAGGCCAAGTCGTCCAACCCGCTGTTCCTGCTCGACGAAGTCGACAAAATGGGCCAGGACTGGCGCGGCGATCCGGCCTCGGCGCTGCTTGAAGTGCTTGATCCGGAACAGA
>DNMS01000339.1:2037-8763 GCA_003488105.1 Rhodospirillaceae bacterium | reverse complement strand
CCACGGCCATAGGGAATGATGCAGAAGGTGCAGCGATGGTCGCAACCCTGCTGCACCTGGACGAAGGCGCGGGCGCGGCCGTCGAAGCCGTCGATCAGATGGGCCGCCGTTTCCTTGATCGTCATGATGTCGGCGACCTGGATTTCCGGGCCGTCCGGATTGCCGAGCACCGCATAAGCGGCGGGGTCGAGCTTTTCCTCGTTGCCCATGACACGGTCGACTTCCGGCATGGCGGCGTATTTCGCGGGATCGAGTTGCGCCGCGCAGCCGGTGACGATGACCTTGGCCCCCGGGCGGTCGCGGCGCGCGCGGCGGATCGCCTGGCGGGCCTGGCGTTCAGCCTCGGCCGTGACGGCGCAGGTATTGACGATGATGGTGTCGGCCAACCCGGCGCGGGCGGCGTTGGCGCGCATGACTTCGCTTTCGAAGGCGTTCAGGCGGCACCCCAGGGTGATGACATCCGCACCGCTCATGGCATCACCCGCCGGTCGCGGCGCCGTTCAGCAGCCGGGGGTCCAGGGTGCCGGTAAAGCTGGTCGCCACGGGCCCGGTCAGCAGCACGTGGTCGTCAGGCAGCCATTCGATGGTCAGGGTCCCGCCGTCGACGATCACGTCGGCCTTGCGGCCGGCGATCAGGCCCCGGCGCACGGCGGCGACCAGGGTCGCGCAGGCGCCCGTGCCGCAGGCCTGGGTCACGCCGGCGCCCCGTTCCCACACCCGCATGCGGATGGCGCCGTCGGGACGCAGGCTGGCGGCCTCGACGTTGGTGAATTGGGGGAACATTTTGTGCTGTTCGATGACGGGGCCGAACACCTCGATCGGCACGGCATCCGCATCATCAACGAAATAGACCGCATGGGGATTACCCATGGAAACACAGACCGCATCCTGAAGCGGCCCGGCGCCGGCATCGACATGCAGAGTGTCGACCGCTTCGGACAGGGGGATTTCCCGCCAATCCAGGCGCGCCGTGCCCATGTCCACGGTAACCAGGCCGTCCTTGCCCTTCTCCGCGTCCAGCAGCCCCGCACCCGTTTCGACAATCAGGTGGTCGGAAGATTTTTCGTCCATCAGCATGGCCGCGATGCAGCGGGTACCGTTGCCGCAGGCCAGGGATTCCCCGCCATCGGAATTGTGGAACCGCACGAACACGTCGGCGATGTCCGAGCGCGGCCGTTCCAGCACGATCAACTGGTCGCAGCCGACGCCGCGGCGGCGGTCGGCGATGGCCGCGGCCTGACCGGCGGTCAGGGGCATCGGCGTCTCGCGGGCGTCCAGCACCACGAAGTCGTTGCCCAGGCCGTGCATCTTTATAAAGGGCACCTGTTCCATGGATGGCTACATAGGCCCGACGGGCCGAGAAGTCCATGACCTTCGCCCTCAGGAGCCGAAGGCGGTGAGGAAGGAATTGGCAAGAAACGCCTGATGTTCGGGACCGTAAGCATGGCCCGCGCCGACCGGACAGGCGCGCCGCGCCAGGCAACCGCCGGTCATGCATTCCACGCCTTCGGCCGCGCGCAGATGCCCCAGACAGGCCGGAAGGTCGAAGCCCTTGTCCCCAAAGGCGTTCACGGGACAGGCCGACAAGCAGGGCCGGTCGACACAGCCGTCGCAGGGATGGGCGGCCGCCGGCGGCGGGCCCAGGTCGATCATCCCGGCGAACAGCAGCGCCCCCCGATAGCTGTGCCACAACCCGAATTCGGGATGGGTGAGCGGACCGATGGGTGACGGCTTCAACCCCTCCGCGCGCATGGCCCATTGCTGAAACGGGTGATGGGGCGGGCCGCCGAAGGGATAGACCACGCGGGCATCCAGGTCCGCCGCCGCCGGGGCCAGGACCCGTTCCGTCCAGGCGTCCAGAGGATCCGGCTCGTCCCGGCGATTAGCCCTGAAATGGGGCCATAGACGCCCACCCTGGTCGCCGACCAGGATCAGGGTCCGGGGCGCGCCCGGCACGGCGTCTTGCGCCGCCGGGTGGAACCCGCCCCGCAGGGCAAGGCCGGTGGCGGCGATGCGGCGTGTTACCGTGATCAGGTCCATGACTGCGTTTGTCCTCCCGGCAGGTTCAGGGGTCAAGACATCAGGCGGTTTCGTCCGCCGCCCGCGCCAGGGCGCGGATCGCCTCGGTGACGCTGCGGCGCAAGCTTGGGTCGCGGATGCGCGCAAGCTGCCGTAAGAAGTCCTCGGCCTCACCCGCGAAGGCCCTCGCCGCCCCCGCGCCGGTGTCCGGCCCTGGGGCGGCGAGGACCGCGCCGTCGAACAGGTCGGCTGGATCGCAGTCGAACACCCCCGACAAAATGAGGATTTCGCTCGCCTTAACCTCGGTCAAACCGATTTCCCGGTTGGTATAGGCCTGCACGGAAAGGCCGAGCGCACGGGCGGTGGTGGCGCGGGAAACACCGACCCGTTCGCGAAGCGCCTGCAGCCGCGCGCCGATATGTGAAGCCAGTTTCCCGTCGTCCGTACCGTCCGTCGCCATCTGCCGCCCAGAAATTCGCGCTGTATCCAGTCAGGTTAAAACTTTTGGTTGCATAGATCGTAGTATTTTTATTCCTATAGCATGGGCTGCCGCATTCGCAAGCCTTTCAAATATGCGGCGGGACCAGCCGGCGGTTGACTTCCGGGGCCGTGGTCCATAGATTGCGCGCCGACATTCCACTGGGTGTACGGATCATTCCGTCCCGAGGGGCGACGCCAGTCCGCGAGTTTCGCGCACTGGCGCGTTTGCCGTTGGGCATTTGATGTGGGTTTTTGAGTTTGGACCGAAAAGGGTAATCAGGCGCATATGTTCGAGTCTCTCAGCGAACGCCTGTCCGGCATTTTCGACGGCCTGAAACGGCGCGGCGCCTTGAAGGAAGCCGACGTCGAGGCAGCGCTGCGCGAAATCCGCGTCGCCCTGCTGGAGGCCGACGTCGCCCTGCCCGTGGTCAAGGACTTCATCGACGGCGTCAAGGAACAGGCTGTCGGCCAGGACGTCCTGCGATCCGTCACGCCGGGCCAGATGGTCGTCAAGATCGTCCACGACGCCCTGGTCGGGATGTTGAGCCCCGCCGAACCCGAAGACGCCGGCCTGGCCATCCACGGCAACCCGCCGCAGGCGATCCTGATGGTCGGCCTGCAAGGGTCGGGTAAGACGACGACCAGCGCCAAGATCGCCAAGCGCCTGGTTGAGCGGGAAAAGAAGCGCGTGCTGATGGCGTCGCTTGACGTTTACCGCCCGGCCGCCCAGCAGCAGTTGCAGGTTCTGGGCGAGCAGACGGGCGTGCCCGTGATGACCCCGGTGCTGGGCGAACAGCCGGTCGCCATCGCCAACCGAGCCATGGAAACGGGCCGCCGCGAAGGTTATGACGTGGTCATCCTGGACACCGCCGGGCGCTTGGCGCTCGACCAGGAAATGATGACCGAGGTCATTAACGTGCGCATGGCCGCCGGGCCGTCCGAGATTCTCCTGGTCGCCGACGCCATGACCGGCCAGGACGCGGTCAATCTGGCCAAGGAATTCAACGACCGGGTCGGCATCACCGGCATCGTGCTGACCCGCGTCGACGGCGACGGCCGCGGCGGCGCGGCCCTGTCCATGCGCCAGGTCACCGGCAAGCCGATCAAGCTGATGGGGACCGGCGAAGGCGTCGACGCCATCGACGGTTTCGACGCCAACCGCGTCGCCGGCTCGATCCTCGGCATGGGCGACGTGGTCGGCCTGGTCGAAAAGGCCGCCCAGGTGGTCGAGCAGGAAGACGCCGAGAAGCTCGCCAAGAAGATGATGAAGGGCCAGTTCACCCTTGAAGACATGGGTGAGCAGTTCAAGCAACTGCGCAAGATGGGCTCTCTCGACGGCATTCTGGGCATGCTGCCCGGTGCGGCCAAGGTCAAGAACGCCTTCGACCAAGGGGGCGTGGACGACAAGATGATCGCCCGACAGGAAGCCATCATCCTGTCCATGACGCCGAAGGAACGGCGCAATCCCAAGGAAATCAACGGCTCGCGCCGCAAGCGCATCGCCGCCGGTTCCGGCACTTCGGTACCCGAGGTCAACCGGCTTCTGAAACAGCATCGCCAGATGGCCGACATGATGAAGAAAGTCGGCAAGAAGGGCGGCCTCAAGGGTCTCATGGGCGGCATGCCGCCCGGCATGATGCCCCCCGGCATGCCCCGGTAATCCGGCATCACGTAACCCGCAATCAAGACAACCAGAACATCAACCCATTCCAAGACATCAGACCAGACAAGGATTGAATAGAACATGTCAGTGAAAATCAGGCTCGCCCGGGGCGGCGCCAAGAAGCGCCCCTACTACCAGATCGTCATCGCCGACAGCCGCCGCGCGCGCGACGGCAAGTTCATCGAGCGCGTGGGCTCCTACAACCCCATGTTGCCCAAGGACAGCCCCGACCGGGTGAAGCTGAACGAAGAGCGCATCAAGCATTGGCTCGGCGTCGGCGCTCAGCCGACCGACCGCGTGCACCGTTTCCTGGGTGCCGCCGGCCTGACCGACGCGCGTCCGACCCCGGAAAACCAGACCAAGCGCGCAGCACCCAAGGCCAAGACGGTCGAGCGCATGAAGGAACGCGAAGACAAGTTGAAGGCAGCCGCAGAAGCCGCGGCCGAAGCCGCAGCGGCCCCGGCCGAAGCGGAAGCCCCGGCGGAAGAAGCAGCGGCGGAAGCCCCGGCAGAAGCGGCGGAAGCCCCGGCAGAAGAAGCCGCGGTCGAGGCCCCGGCTGAAGAAGCCCCGGCGGCACAGGAAGAGGAGACGAAGGAGTAGTCGGCGAAGCGCGACACGAGCGTCAGGGTGGTCGGGCCATGACGGGCGGCGAAGGGAAAACCCCGGAACGGGTCTGTCTCGGCGTCATCGTCGGGGCCAGGGGCCTGAAGGGCGACCTCAAGGTCAAGAGTTTCGCCCAGGTCCCGGAAGACCTCACCGCCTATGGCCCGTTGGAGGACGAAGCCGGCAGCCGCCGGATCGACCTTCGCGTGACCGGCCAGACCAAGGACGTTCTGATCGCCCGTGCCGAAGGTGTCGGCGACCGCACGGCGGCGGACAAGCTGAAGGGCCTGCGTCTTTTCGTGGACCGCGACCGGCTGCCGCCCCCCGACGAGGACGAATATTATTATTCGGACCTGATCGGGTTGGCGGTCGAAGCACCCCAGGGCAATCTGGGCACGGTGCGCCAGGTGTTCGATTTCGGCGCCGGCGACGTGCTGGAGATCGCGGGCGGGGATTTCGGAACGGTCATGGTGCCCTTCACCCGGGCCATCGTGCCGGTGGTGGACCTCGACGGCGGCCGGCTGGTGGTCGATCCGCCGGACGGGCTGCTGGACGACAACGGACCGGATGAAGGCGGGCAGGACGCGTGATGAGCGGTTGGACGGCCAAGGTACTGACGATCTTCCCGGAAATGTTCCCGGGACCGCTTGGCTGCTCGCTTGCCGGAACGGCGCTTGAAAAGGGCATCTGGGCCCTGGAAACGGTGGACATTCGCGACTTTGCAAGCGATAAACACCGCTCCGTGGACGATGCCCCCTTTGGCGGCGGCCCCGGCATGGTGATGCGGCCCGACGTGGTCGATGGCGCCATCCGGAGCGCCCGGGACGGCGCCCGGGATCTGCCGTTCATCTACCTGACCCCCCGGGGCCGGCCATTGGGCCAGAAACGGGTGGCGGAATTGGCGGCGGGGCCTGGGATGATCCTGCTGTGTGGTCGGTTCGAGGGCGTCGACCAACGCGTGCTGGAAGCCCAGGACGCAGAAGAGATATCGCTCGGCGATTTCGTCCTGTCGGGGGGCGAGCCGGCGGCCCTGGTGGTGTTGGATGCCTGCCTTCGTCTATTGCCGGGCGTGATGGGCAAGGACGCATCGCTGGAGGAAGAGAGTTTCGAGCGGGGATTGCTGGAGTATCCCCACTATACGCGGCCCCAGGAATGGCAGGGCCGCAAGGTGCCGGAGGTTCTGGTTTCCGGGCACCACGAGAAAATAGCAACCTGGCGCCAGCGCCAGGCGGAGGAAATCACCCGCGACCGGCGGCCCGATCTTTGGGCGGCGCACGAGCGGACCTAGGAATTGCCGGCGACGGCAGAGCGTTTGTAAGGAAAGGTTTGAACCATGAATATGATTGAACAACTGGATCAGGAACAGATTGCCCGCCTGACCGGCGACAAGGAGATGCCGAAGTTCGCCCCGGGCGATACGATCCGCGTCAACGTCCGCGTCGTCGAAGGCGAGCGGACCCGTCTGCAGGCTTTCGAAGGCGTGTGCATCGCGCGCAAGAACGCCGGCGTCAATTCGGCCTTCACCGTGCGCAAGCTGAGCTACGGCGAAGGTGTGGAACGCGTGTTCCCGGTGTATTCCCCGAACGTCGACTCGGTCGAGGTCGTGCGCCGTGGTGACGTCCGCCGGGCCAAGCTGTACTATCTCAGGGGCCTGACCGGTAAGGCCGCGCGTATCGCGGAAAAGACCGACGGGTTCTCGGGCAAGGTGTCGCAGGAAGAAAAGAAGGCCGCGCGCGAAGCCAAGGCCAACCGCGACGAAGCGTCGAACAAAAAAGGCGGCAAGAAAAAGTCCGCCGAACAGGAAGCCTAGGCCGAGGAATAATTCCCGAGGGGCAACCCAGGGAAGCTTTCCAAGGTTGGCACGCAGGACCCGGCTTGTTCCGGTCGGGTCGGCGCGCCACATACTAAGAAACCAAGGAACCGCAGCGCCGTCGGGGGCCGGCGTTCGTGCACACGTCGGA
>DNMS01000339.1:1625-1880 GCA_003488105.1 Rhodospirillaceae bacterium | reverse complement strand
GGCGTTCGTGCACACGTCGGAGGACACATACCCATGGCACAACCGAAAACGCTGTTCGAGAAAATCTGGGACAGCCATCTGGTCGAAGTACAGGAAGACGGCACCTGCCTGCTGTACATCGACCGGCACCTGACCCACGAGGTCACCAGCCCCCAGGCTTTCGAAGGTCTGCGTAACGCCGGCCGCAAGGTCCGCCGCCCGGACCTGACGCTCGCCGTCGCCGATCACAACGTCCCGACCAAGCGGGGCGAAACC
>DNMS01000339.1:0-1378 GCA_003488105.1 Rhodospirillaceae bacterium | reverse complement strand
CGGAGCAGGGGCGCACCCAGCCGGGCATGACCATCGTCTGCGGCGACAGCCACACGGCGACCCACGGGGCCTTCGGGGCGCTTGCCTTCGGCATCGGCACGTCCGAGGTCGAACACGTCATGGCGACCCAGACCCTGTTGCAGTCTCCGTTGAAGAACATGCGCATCACGGTTGATGGCGACCTGCCCTTCGGCTGCACGGCCAAGGACCTGATCCTGGCGATCATCGGCAAGATCGGCACCGCCGGCGGCACCGGCCATGTCATCGAATACGCCGGAAAGGCGATCCGCGACCTGTCCATGGAAGGCCGCATGACCGTGTCCAACATGACCATCGAAGGCGGTGCCCGCGCGGGCCTGATCGCGCCGGACGAAACCACCTTCGAATATCTGAAGGGCCGCCCCATGACGCCCAAGGGTGCGAACTGGGAAGCCGCCGAAGCCTATTGGAAGACGCTGCCCTCGGACGAAGGTGCCACCTATCAGAAAGAAGTCACGATGGACGCGTCCACCATCGAACCGCAGGTCACCTGGGGCACCAGCCCGGAAGACGTTGTCCCGATTTCCGCCGTCGTTCCCGGACCCGGCGATTTCGCCAATCCGGACAAGCAGGAATCGGTCAAGATGGCGCTAAATTACATGGGCCTGGAACCGGGTACGCGCATGGAAGACATCAAGATCGACTACATGTTCGTAGGCTCCTGCACCAACGGGCGGATCGAAGACATCCGCGCCGTCGCCGAGGTCGCCAAGGGCCGGAAGGTCGCCGACTATGTGACGGCCCTGATCGTTCCCGGATCGGGCCTGGTCAAGGAACAGGCCGAACAGGAAGGTTTGGACAAGATCCTGCTGGAAGCCGGTTTTGAATGGCGCGAGCCGGGATGCTCCATGTGCTTGGCCATGAACGAGGACAGGGTGCCCGCGGGCATGCGTTGCGCCTCCACGTCGAACCGCAACTTCAAGGGCCGCCAGGGTGCCGGTGCGCGCACCCATCTGGTCAGCCCCGCGATGGCCGCGGCAGCCGCCGTCAGCGGCCATCTGGCCGACGTGCGCAAGCTCTGACCCCCGTTCGCAAAAGGAATCGTTCAAATGGAAAAATTCACCAAGCTGACGGGTGTCGCGGCACCCATGGACATGATCAACATCGATACCGACATGGTCATTCCCAAGCAGTTCCTGAAAACCGTCAAGCGCGACGGCCTGGGCAAAAATCTGTTCCACGACATGCGCTATGACGCCGACGGCAACGAAAACCCGGATTTCGTGCTCAACAAGCCGGCTTACCGGAACGCGGAAATCATCGTCGCGGGCGATAATTTCGGCTGCGGCTCGTCGCGCGAACATGCCCCCTGGGCGCTCAAGGATTTCGGCATCAAATG
>DNMS01000426.1:2023-12822 GCA_003488105.1 Rhodospirillaceae bacterium | reverse complement strand
CCGTATCGCGGAAATCCGTGTCCTGTTCCTGCTTGAAGGACAGGGGATGCAGGGGGTCGGTGACGACCCTGGACAGGCGGGCGGCGTCCAGGACGCCTTCCTCCAGATCGAAGTCCCAGGACCGGGTCTGCTTGGCCATCAATTTTCGCTGCAGGCGGTTGGCGAGGCGCGCGACCACGCCTTGCAGGTGCGACAGCTGTTGGTCCAACTGGGCACGCAGGCGGCTCAGTTCCTCGGAATCGCAAAGCTCTTCCGCCTCGACGACCTCGTCATAGGCCTGGGTGAAGGCCTTGTAGAGCGCCAGATCGTCGGGTGCGTTGCGCGGCCAGCGGTCGTCCCAATCGGTCGGCCCGGCGGGTTCTTCCTCGCCGTCGCCGGACATCACGTCGTCGTCGAACCCTTCGGTCGAAAATTCCATGTCGTCGGACATTTCCGCCTCGCCGGATTCGCTGGACAGCGAGCCGTCGGTGTCCATGTCGGCATCCGGGTTCTGGTTCTGATCCTGGCCCTGCTCGGCGTCGTCATCCGCGGAATCCTGCTGATTTTCAGGCTCCGACGGGGCCGGTGCGTCGGTCATCATGTCGAGGGCGACAATCATCTCGCGCACCAGGTTGCCGTAGGCTTCCTGATCCAGGGCGTTCTTTTCGAGTTCGGCAAGCTGTGGGCCGACCTTGCGGTTCAACTCGTCGCGCCACAGATCGACGATGTGTTTGGCTTCCTTGGGCAGGTTTTGGCCGGGCAGGCGTTCGCGGGCAAGCAGGCCGAGAACCTCGGGCAACATCGCGTCTTCGCGTTCGGTCACGCCGCCATAGCCCTTGGCGCGGCATTTTTCCGCCAACAGGAAGTCCAGGTTACCGGCCACGCCGACCATGCGCTGGGCGCCCAGGCTTTCGCAGCGCGCCTGTTCCAGGGCTTCGAACACGGCGTGCCCGTCGGGACCCGTGGGCGCCATGCGGCGGTGCACGTCGGCATCGTGATAGCGTAGACGCAACGCCAAGGCGTCGGCGACGCCGCGCAGTTTGGTGATGCCCTCGGCGCTGGGCGGACCGGATGGGGCGGGCAGGTTGACGGCTTCTTCGGTTGCCGAAGCGCCCGAGGCCTGGAAATGAACCTCAAGCTCATGGCGATTGGACATCGCCTTGACCGCGGCCGCCGTGACGCGTTTCAGAAGATCTGCCGGGCGTTCCGAATTGTTCATGTCCTATGGCCCCGATTCCCGCCCGGACAGAGCCCGGATGGGCGTGGGTGTTCTACTGCAGCACCGCACGCATGGCGGAATCGGGAAGTTCCTCGCCCATGCAGCGCTGATAATACTCGGCCACGACCGGGCGTTCGATCTCGTCGCACTTGTTGAGGAACGTCACCCGGAAGGCATAACCCTCATCGTTGAAGATGCGGGCGTTTTCGGCCCAGGTGATGACCGTGCGCGGCGACATGACGGTCGAAATGTCACCGTTCATGAAGCCTGAACGGGTCAAATCGGCCAGTTCGACCATGGCGCTGACCTGTTCCTTGCCCTGTTTGGAGGCATATTCCGGCACCTTGGCGCAGACGATTTCCACTTCTTCGTCATGGGGCAGGTAATTAAGGGTCGACACGATGCTCCAGCGGTCCATCTGGCCCTGGTTGATCTGCTGGGTCCCGTGATACAGGCCCGTGGTGTCGCCCAGGCCGACCGTATTGGCGGTCGAGAACAGGCGGAAATAAGGGTGCGGCTTGATGACCTGGTTCTGGTCCAGCAACGTCAGCTTGCCGTCGACTTCCAGCACGCGCTGGATCACGAACATCACGTCCGGGCGGCCCGCGTCATATTCGTCGAACACCAGGGCCGTCGGATTGCGCAGCGCCCAGGGCAGGATGCCTTCGCGGAATTCGGTGACCTGCTTGCCGTCGCGCAGCACGATGGCGTCCTTGCCGATAAGGTCGATACGGGAAATATGGCTGTCCAGGTTGACCCGGACGCAGGGCCAATTGAGGCGCGACGCGACCTGTTCGATATGGGTCGACTTCCCTGTGCCGTGATAGCCCTGGATCATGACGCGCCGGTTGTGGGCGAAGCCGGCCAGGATCGCCAGCGTCGTTTCGCGGTCGAAGCGGTAGGCTTCGTCGCGCTCGGGGACATGTTCTTCAGCCTGGGAAAAGGCGGGGACTTCCATGTCGCTGTCGATGCCGAAGGTCTGGCGCACGGAGACGGTAACGTCCGGCACCTGATGGGCCGCATCGATCCCGGGAGTGGCGGTCGATTCCAGAGTTGTCATGCAAATGTTCCAGTTTCTGAGGCCGCCCCGACGGACGCGGGGCGAAGATCGGTCATGTTTGGCAAACGTCGTAGGGGTTAAGCGGCGGGCCGTCAAGGGCCGAGAAAGTCCAATAACGCCTGATAGGCCTCGGTAACTTTCTTGAATTCTTCTTCCGCCGCCTTGGTTCCGCCGTTGGCGTCCGGGTGATGGCGTTTCACCAGTTCCTTGTACCTGGACTTCACGTCGTCAATGGTCACCGGGATTTCAAGGCCAAATACGGAAAGGGCCCGCGAGGTCTTCGGATCGGTCTTGCGGGCTTCGGGCGCGCGCGGGTCCGTTTGGGAGGTTTGCGTCCGCGCACCGGCGTCACGAATGGCGTCATCGATGCCGAAGGGATTGAAAATGCGCGCGCGGGTGAACTTGGCGGCGTCGCCCGCGCCCAATTTCCAGGTCGGGCGCTGCCATACCGTGTCGTTGCGCACGTCTGCCTCGACCTGATTTTCGTCCATGCCCTTATAATAGTTCCAGTTGCGATTGTACTCCCGGACATGGGCCAGGCAGAACCAACGGTATTCGTTCAAGGCATCGCGCGACCGCGGGGCCTTGAATTCGGCATTGCCGTCGCAGCCGGGCCATTCACAGACCGACTCCGCCTGGCGGGATTCGCGATTTTTAAGCAGTTCACCCATGACGACACTATGCGCGTGACCTTTGTTCCAGACAAGACATGTGGACGTTACGGAGGCGAAAATGCCCCCGGATTCCGCCGTTATCCAAAGGGTTGAAAAACAGACATATAACCTTCGTCTAACTTGAATTCCCTTGCGTTATCTCTAATTCTGAAGGCAGTGGGCGGATGATTCCGCCCTAACGTCGGTAATTTGGCGCCCTCCTATGGCGTCTGTGAACCGGTGGGGGAAAGTTTCGGAGGCAGCAGTGCGATTTGTTCTGCTGGGGTGACAGGCGTAATGCGAGTATAATAATCGCTACATACAATAAAAGAGGGTGTTAGTCGGACTATGCAAAGCAAACTTATAAGCCGAAACGTGACCGTCAACGGCCGCAGAACCAGTCTGCGGCTTGAAAACGCAACGTGGGATGCTTTGGATCAAATCTGTGAATGCGAAAAGACAACCGTTCATGAGCTCTGCTCTATGATCGAAAGCGTTCGCTTCGGCTCGTCCCGCACATCAACGGTACGGGCTTTCATCGTGACCTATTTCCGTCTGGCGGCGAACCGCACCAGCATCGAAGATGGAATTGCCGACAAGGCACTGACAGCCTTCAAGACCACTTGACGTTCTGGCCGGGTCAACCGGCCTTCTTTCCTTCGGCCCCGGCGGGGCCATCACCTTCTTCCTCATAGAATTCGGGCCAACGGACCTTAACCACGGGGCCGGTGCTGCGAAACGCGTAGCAGGTGTCGATCAAGGGTGATTTCTTGCCGGGGCCGGGCTCGCCCCGCTTCTTGCGGGCAGGAAAGATGGTCTGGAACGCGGTCACCGCCATGGGCCCCATCACGAGGTCGCGCAGATGGGTGCAACCGTGCACGCCGCCCATGGCTTCGGCCACGGCCCGGCGCCAGCCCGGCCCGACCTTCAACCCGACCAGTTGGGAAAAGGCCTGGGTGACGTCGCCGCACATGGAAAATGGGCTCGATTCCGTCGATGCCTCGGCGGCCGTGACCACCATGTCGCCGGTCAGGGTCAGGCGGATCAGCATATCGTGGATGGGTTCGCCCGCCGCGATCCCGCCGCGGTCGTGGTTTTCGAAACTGTAGGTCTTGGTGTCGGTCAGGCGGCCCTCGATGTCCCACAGACCGTCGTCGCGCTCAAAGCCGAGACATTTGATGTCACGGGTGTGGATATGCTTGCGGGAGGCGGGCTTGCTGAGGGGCATGGGCGGATTCCTGTTAGGCGAATTGGGCGCCGCCGCCCGGAAGCGGGCGGGGCATATCGTCCAATGACTTTATCGGCTGTCGGCCACGGGCGGCAAGAGATGCTGCGCGCAGTCGCGCACCTGCTCATAAAAATTATTTATTTCAATATATTAGGCGCTGTATCGGTCGCCGAAGACGAAGGCTTCCGTCTCGCGGATGTTCTCTTCCAGGCCTTCCTTGACCGCTTGGTAAAGATCTCGGATTGACACCATGGCGACGCATTTGCCGTCTTCGCCCACGACGGGAAGGTGGCGATAGCGTCGGGTCAGCATCAACTCGAGCGCGTCCGAGGCCCGGTCATTCGGCGCCAGGGTATCCGGATTGGCGGTCATGATGTCGCCGACCTTGATTTCGCTGGGGCGTTTGTTCGTCGCCACCACGCGGCGGGACATGTCACGTTCCGTCAGAATGCCGATCAGCACCCCATCCGCATCCAGAACGACGACCGCCGCGACATTGGCCGCAGCCATGTCCTTGGCAGCCTGTTCCGACGTGGCGTCGATGGTGGTCGCGGTCAGTTCCGTGCGCTGAACGATGTCCGGAATAATCTTGCGCTGCATCGGACGTTTCCTCTCGTTGACCATGTCGCCCGGACGTTTGCCGGGCTTTGCCACGGTGCGACAATTGTTGCGTCATTGTACGGGAATTGTGCCGCTGGGTTAAGAATTAACGGATGCTCATGTTAACCGTTAACCGGTTGGTACATTGAGGCCGCAGGGTCAGTCGGTGGCTTCGCCGGGCTTGGGCGGCGTTACGCGCAGGCGGGTGATCTGATGGCGCTGACGGGCCACGATGTCGATGCGGAATCCGAACAGACGGAACGACTGACCGACCTCGGGGATGCGCCGGGCTTCGTGCAGGACGAGGCCCGCGACGGTCGCGGCTTCTTCGTCGGGCAGGTGCCATTCATACTGGCGGTTGAGATCCCGGATCGTCACTGTGCCATCGACCAGGTAGGATCCGTCCGCCTGCGGCTCGACGCCGGCGACCTTCAGGTCATGTTCGTCGTCGATCTCGCCGACGATCTCTTCGATGATGTCTTCCAAGGTTACGATGCCTTGCAGGCTGCCGTATTCGTCGACGACCAGGGCAAAATGTTCGCGCCGTTCGCGGAAGGCCTGAAGCTGGTCCAGCAGCGGCGTCGTATCCGGAATGAACCAGGGTTCGGCGGCGAAGGATTTGACGTCTAACTCCGCCAAATCACCCTTGGCGCCGTGTACGGCGCGGAATAGGGCCTTGGCGTGGAGCACGCTGACGATGTTGTCCGGCTCGCCCCGCCACAGGGGGATGCGCGTGTGGGGGCTTTCCAGGACGCCCGCGATGATCGCCTCGGCCGACAGATCGGCGTTCAGCGTGTTGACGCTGGATCGATGAATCATGATCTCCCCGACCTGGACATCGGCCAGGTCGAGCACGCTGCGCAGCATCACCCGTTCCAGGCCTGTTTCCTCGTCGCCCGTGTGAAGCTCAATGGCGCCGCGCAGTTCCTGTTCGGATTCGTGATCGTTGCCGCCGGATGCACGGATATCGACGCCGACCATGTAAAACAGGCCGCGCACCAACAATTCCACGGTATGGGTAATGGGAGCCAGCAGGGCGACCAAAATCCTCACCGGAGGCCCCACGAAAAGGGCCATGGTATTGGCATTTTTGATCGCGTAGGTCTTAGGCATGACCTCGGCGAAGATCAGCACCAGAAGGGTCATGACCAGGGTCGCATAGGCCACGCCGGCCTCGCCGAAATAGGTGATGAGCAGGCTGGTCGCCAAAGAGGACGCCAAGATGTTGACCAGGTTGTTGCCCAGGAGAATGGCGCCGATCAGGCGTTCCTTCTGATCGTAGAGCCGGTTGACCACCGCCGCCCGTTTGTCGCCGGCCAGTTCCAGGCGATGCATGAGCGGTTGGGAACTGGCGGTCAGTGCCGTTTCCGAGCCGGAAAAGAACGCCGACATCAAAAGCAGAAAAAAGATCGTGATCAGGCTTGTTTCGTCTTCCATGGCATCCGCTCGTTCAATGTGCCGGGCGCCGTCTTGGGCGCGCCGGTGGGTCGGCCCGGGTCAACTCCGGGCGCTGAGGAATTCGTTGAGGACATCGGCGACCGGTCCGGTCGGCACGTCGTTTTCGATGAACGCGTCGCCGATGGCCCGGGCCAGGATGAATGTCAGCTTGCCGTCCTCGGTCTTCTTGTCCTTCATCATGTGCGCCAGCAGGCGCTCCGCCGTCCAGCCGCCGATGTCGAGCCGCGCGAGGTCGCCCGGCAGGCCCGTGGCGTCAAGGTGGGCGCGAAGCCGCGCCGCGTCGTTGCCTTTGCAATGCCCCAGGCGGTTCGCCAGAGTCAGCGCCATGACCATGCCGATGGCCACGGCCTCGCCGTGCAGCAGGCCGCCGCCGTAGCCGGCCTCGGCCTCCAGCGCGTGGCCGAAGGTATGTCCCAGGTTCAGCAGCGCGCGCTGTCCCTGTTCTGTTTCGTCGGCGCTGACGATGCGCGCCTTGGCGTCGCAGCAGGTCAGGATGGCGCGGCGGCGGGCCGCGGCGTCCCCGGCCAGCAGGGCGGGACCGTTGCCTTCCAGCCAATCGAAGAAATCGGGCATGTCGATGACGCCGTATTTCACGACCTCGGCATAGCCGGCCCGCAGCTCGCGGGGCGGCAGGGTGTCGAGCACGCCCGTATCGGCAAGCACAAGGCGCGGCTGGTAAAACGCGCCCACCAGATTCTTGCCCTGAGCCGTGTTGATGGCGGTCTTGCCGCCGACCGATGAATCGACCTGCGCCAGCAGGGTCGTCGGGACCTGCACGAAATCGATCCCGCGCAGCGTCAGCGCCGCGCAGACGCCGGTCAGGTCGCCGATGACCCCCCCGCCGAGGGCGATCAGCGTCGTCTTGCGGTCGATGCCGCCGGCCAGCAGATCGCCGATGACCTGTTCCAGATGGGCGAAGTCCTTGGTCTGCTCGCCGGGGTCCAAAATGATCGTGCGGCTGGCGATGCCGGCGGCGGCCAGTGCTGTTTCCAAGGTCGCCAGATGCCCCGCGTCGGTGACGTTGCGGTCGGTGATTACCGCGACCTGTTTGGAGCGCAGCACGGGCGCAATCAGCCGCCCGGCGTCGGCCAGCAGGCCGTCGCCGATCAGGATGTCGTAGCTGCGCTCGCCCAGGTCGACGCCCAGGCATTCGCTGCCCGGGTGATCAATGGTCGTGCCGTGAGTGGTCATGCCGTGCCGTCCGTCAATTTTTCGATGATCTTGTCGGCGGTCTTTTCCGGTGTTTCATCGACGCTTTCAATGATGATATCCGCCTGTTCGTACACGGGATAACGCTCATTTATCAATTGCTTCAGTTTCTCCGACGGATCCGTGCCCTTAAGCAGCGGGCGCCCGGCGGCCCGCCGTTTGGTGCGGCGCTCAAGAATCTCCAGATCGGCGCGCAGCCAGACGCTGATGGCGGTCTCGGCGATGCGCGCGCGGGTGCGCGGGTTCATGAAAGCGCCGCCACCGGACGATAGAACCATGGGCGGGCCGTTCAGCAGACGGTCAATGACCCGTTCCTCCACGTCGCGGAACGCCGGTTCGCCGTAGATTTCGAAAATGTCCTCGATGCTACAGCCGGCAGCCGTTTCCACCTCGTCGTCGGAATCGATGAACGGCTGGTCCAGCTTCGCGGCCAAAATCCGGCCGACGGAACTTTTTCCGGCACCCATAAGGCCGACCAGGACGATGGTTTTCTGTTTCTTTTGAAGGGGCTGGGAAGACATGGACCTGTAACTTGCGGACTGCGGATGGCGCCGGGCAGGCGGCGTTGAAAGCGGGGGAGCGAGCCGATAAACTCCGGCTTGCCCGCCGCCGCCGGAAAAATGCCATAGTCACAGTCTAGCAGAAAGCCTGAAGACTGTGGCAAACGCCGATCCGACGGCCATCAAGATCACCCGCGAAGACGAATAGGCCCGCCCTCCCGATGAAAAGCATTTCCAAGATCATTCTCATCCTCGCCCTGGCCTTGGTGCTGGGCGGCGGGACGTTCCTGGTTACCTGGGATTTTCCCGCGCCGTCCAAGGACGTGACGAAAGTTCTGCCCGATGACCGATTCCCGCGCTAAGCGCCCGGTTTCGGCATTACGGCTGGCTGCCCTCGCTGTGGCGCCGCTGCTGCTGACCGCCCCCTTAAGCCAGCCGCAGGCCCAGGCGCCCGCGGCGGATGCGCCGGCGGCCCTGCTGCCGGGCACACAGCCGCCTGTTGCTGAGCCGGTGGCCCTGCAGCCGCCGGCCGCGCTGGCGCCGCCGCAGGCCCTGAAACCTCATGCGCCCGCGGGCCCCGTTCAGCCGTCGGTGGACCAGGGTTCGATCCGGTCCGTGTCGGGTTCGGGCTCGGGCGGTGAACCGGGTGTCCAGGTCGATACCCTGGATAAAGTCGATCCGGAGACGGCGGGCGTCATCGGCCCCGACGAAGGTGGTCTGGGCTTCGATCTCTGGCAGGGTGCGGACCGCGCCTATGTCGCGGCTCTGATGACGAACCTGCCCGTGCGGGCACCTTCGCCGGTGATGCGCGCATTGATGCGCCGTCTGCTGTTGACCGCGGCCCAGCCCCCCGCCGTGGTCAAACCGGCTGAAGGCGATGACGCGGATGCGGCCAAGACGAAACCGGTCAGTCTGATTACCCTGCGCGTGCAACAGCTTGCCGCCATGGGCGACGTCACCGGGGTTGGCGACCTTCTGGCGGCGATCCCCGGCAGCATCACCGACCGGGCCTTGCTGCAGGTCGAAGCTAACGCCCGTTTCCTGGCCAATGACAATGCCCGCGCCTGCGGCATCACGGCACATCAAATTCAGGCCGGCGGAGGACCTTACTGGCAGAAGGCGATGATTTTCTGCCAGATCCTGGCCGGGGAGCCGGAAAAGGCGGAAATCGGCATTTCCATGCTCAACGAACTGGGTGCCAAGGACCCGGCGTTCTATGCCCTGAGCGACCGCCTATTGGGCGGCGTGACCGGGGAACTGACAACGGTGAGTGAAGCCGATGGTCTGCTGCTGGCCATGGCGCGGGCGGCCAAGACGCCGTTGCCGGCCGATGCCACCCGCTCCGACCGTCCGGGCGTGTTGCGGGCCATCGCGGTCAACCCAAACGTGGGGCCGGATATCCGACTGGAAGCCGCCGAGCGTGCCGAGGCCGCCGGCGCCCTTGATACCGAGGCCCTGCGCCAGCTCTATTCCAGCGTTACCTTCGATCCGGGCGACCTGAAACGCTCGTTATCGCGGGCCGAGGAAATCGGCGGGCCCGTCGCCCGGGCGTTGCTCTACCATTCCGCCTTGTCACAAACCGTGCCGACGGCCCAGGCGGAAATTATCGACAAGGCCCTGAAGATCGCCGTCGGCGAAGGCCGTTATGGTGCCGCCGCGCGGGTGTTCCATCCGCTGGTTTCCAATATCCCGCCCTCGGCGGACCTGTTGTGGTTCGCCCCCGACGCGGTGCGCCTGATGCTGTCGACGGACGACCCCACGGGCGCCGAGGCTTGGTTCAAGCTGCTACAGGCGAGTGCTTTGTTTCAGGACGACAGCCGCGACTTGTTGATCCGCATGACGCCGTTGGTTCGGTTGGTCGGCACCATGGGGCTGGAGAACGAGCCACGTGACCTGAGCGTTTGGTGGCGTTCGGTGGCCAAAGAGAAAGATGCGGCCCGCCGGGCGGCGCTGCTCTATGCGCTGCTGGACGGTCTGGGCGAGGATGTGCCGCTCGACGCTTGGCGGGCGATGGGCCCGGTGATCGGCCATGCCTCGGCGGAAACAGTCCATCCGGCGCTGTGGTTCCGCCTGCTGTCCGTGACCGACAAGGTGGCCGCATGGACCGCCGCGCGCGAGGCCCGTGAAACGGCGGCGGAACCTTCGGCGGCGCTCGGCGCGCCGCAGGTGGCGCCGATGGGCGAACCTGTGCGCGAAGCGCAGCTTGGCACGACCGACGTGCTGCCGGCACCCGCCGTGGCCGAGGAAACGGTTCTGCCGCCCCATCGCGGCGAGGTCATCCTGATGGTGCTGGCCGCCATCGGCGATGGCGGCACGGCGCGGGCTCAGGCTCAGGTTCTGCGTCAGGCGGTGATCAGCCTGCGCGCCATCGGCCTTGATCAGGAAGCCCACGACCTGGCGCTGGAGGCGGCGCTCGCGGCGGGCCTGTAATCTCGGCGGCAACTCGCGAAGGGAGGCAACGCCTGTCCCGTTACATCAGCCTATTTCTCGACATGCTGGCCGCTGAAAGAGGGGCCGCCCGCAATACGATCGAATCCTACGGCCGGGATCTGGACGACTTCGCGTCGTTCTGCGCCCGGCGCAAGACGGCTGCCGACGCGGCCGGCCCGGATGACGTCACGGCCTATATGAAGCGCCTGTCGGGTGCCGGCATGGCGGCCAGCACCCAGGCCCGGCGGCTGTCGGCCTTGCGTCAGTTCTTTCGCTTTCTCCAGGCGGAACGCATCCGCGACGACGATCCGACCCAGGCCGTCGATGCGCCGCGTCAGGCGCGGCCCCTGCCCAAATACCTGAGTGAGGAAGAGGTCGAACGCCTGCTGATGCTCCAAGCGCTGGAGCACACCCGCGGCAATGTCTCCAAGGCCGCGCGGCTGATCGGGATGCAGCGTTCGAG
>DNMS01000426.1:460-1939 GCA_003488105.1 Rhodospirillaceae bacterium | reverse complement strand
TGCGCACGGCGGCCTTGCTGGAAGTGCTTTACGCCACGGGCCTTCGCGTGTCGGAACTGGTTGGCCTGCCCATGGCGGCGGTCGCCCGCGACGGACGGGTGTTGATCGTGCGCGGCAAGGGCGGGAAGGAGCGCATGGTGCCGATCGGCGGGCCGGCGCGTGATGCGCTTGGCGATTACCTGGCCGTGCGCGATGGCTTCCTGGGCAAGGATAAGGATGCGCGGGCGGCCTTCCTGTTCCCGTCCCGGGCGCAGCAGGGCCACCTGACGCGCGCCCGCTTCGGGCAGATTCTCAAGGAATTGGCGATTGTCGCCGGCATTCCGCCGAAACGGGTATCACCGCACGTTCTGCGACATTCCTTCGCCAGCCATTTGTTGGCTCACGGTGCCGATCTGCGATCCCTGCAGCAGATGCTGGGCCATGCCGACATCTCGACCACGCAGATCTACACCCATGTTCTGGAAGAGCGCCTGAAGGCACTGGTCGACCAAGCCCACCCCCTGGCCAGGGCGCCTCTGGATTAGGCAGAGAGGGCACTCAGGGTGGCGCGACCGCGCGGCGGTAGAGATGCCAGGTGGCGTGTCCCAGGACCGGTAGGACCAGAAACAGGCCGATCAACCCGGACAGCAGGGCGAGGGCGATCATCGTGGCGATGGCGGCGCACCAGATCGCCATCACCCGCGGGTTCAGGGCGACAAACCGGACGCTGGTCAGCATGGCCGTGATGAAATCGACATCGCGGTGGAACAGCATCGGGATGGAGATGACGGAATAAGAGAACACCGCGAAGGCGATGAGGGCGCCGGCTGCATTGCCGACGACCAGGAACAACCAGCCTGACGGTGTCGTGAAGATGTCGTTGATCAGTTCGCGGAATCCGAAAAACTGGAATCCCATGAAACCGAAGGACAACAAGGCGGCAATGTCCATCCAGAAAAACAGGGAAAACCCGGTGACCAGCGCCATCCAGCCCAATTCATGGCTGAACATGGATTTCACGGTGCCCAGCACGATACCCCAGCTGAGCGCCGCGCCGTCGTTCGGGGCGGGATCTTCCAGGTGCCGGCTGATCACATAAAAACCGCTGGCGATGAAGGGCGCGATCAGCGCAAATCCCGCCGCCAAAGGATAGACCAGATAAGGAAGGTCGAAGGCGAAAAGCATCAGGATCAAGACCCAGCCGCCGACCGCATAAATCCCCGCGAAAAAAAGATCGTAGGCGGGCGCTGCCCGGAAATCCCGCAGACCCAAGGCCAGAACGTCGATCAGGTCATTGACGCCAACCCGGTTCACCTGCGGCGGTGGCGGGCGGGTTCCCCGGCGGGTGGTCGGCGCGGCGTTGACGCTGGGGGCGGTCATGCGCTTGTCCTTTCCAAGCTCGCATCCATTGAGCCGTGCCAATAACCATATGAAAACTGTGGATTGCTGTCGATGACGATTGCGGGCGGCGACCCGCGCCACCGAAACATTTCAGATGGA
>DNMS01000426.1:0-159 GCA_003488105.1 Rhodospirillaceae bacterium | reverse complement strand
CGCCGATGGGCATGCCGTTGGCGCCCTGCATCAAGGGAACGGTCACCGCCGGAACACCCAGATAGGACCATGTCGAGCAGAACGCCGGGTCGCCCGTGGCATCCAGGCCCTTGGGGGCTTCGCCGCAGGCTGCCGGAGTCAGGATGGCGTCGAATTCCT
>DNMS01000192.1:6239-7851 GCA_003488105.1 Rhodospirillaceae bacterium | reverse complement strand
TCCTTTGGTCGAAGTTCATTGGATGTCTCCTCATGACGTGTTGCACTCCCGTGTCCGGCGTGCCGCAACGGCGCCGCGCCGGGGATCCCCGCTTCAATGGCGGTATGGATTCTGTTTTGGATGGCGGGGTCGAAAGCGGCCCCTGAACCGGCAAGGAAGGGAAACGCACTCGAACAGGTCGACCGTTCGTTGAACGGATGATGTGAATTCCGATCCTGCATCGAGCCCCCCTTGCCTGGGTTGCCGGTCTTTTGGCGACCGGTCACATGCATAATCAGCAATTCAAACCTATTGGGCAAATTCAAATATCGTATATAATCTATTTGGAAAATCGATGATATTTACACAGCTCAGATCCTTCCACGCCGTCGCCACCGAGAACGGTTTCACCGCCGCCTCGAAGGTGCTGAACGTGGGCCAGCCGACCCTGACCAGCCAGGTCAAGGCGCTGGAGGACATGTTCAAGGTCGAGCTGTTCCTTCGCCGCGGGCGCGGAATCGAATTGACCGAGACAGGACAGGCCCTTCTCGCCGTGACCCGGCGCATCATGGATTTGGAAGGCCAAGCCCAGGACCTGTTGAACGCCTTCGGCGGGTTCCACACGGGCACCTTGCACGTCGGCGCCGTCGGCCCCTATCACGCGACGGAAATGCTCAGCGCCTTCAGCGAGGCCTATCCGGGCATCCGACTGGCCGTTACCGTCGGCAACTCAAGCGAGATGGTGGGCCGCCTGCTGGACTATTCCGCCGACGTCGCCGTGCTGGCCCATGTCGAGGACGACCCCCGCATCTTCGCCATGCCCTACAGCCGCCACAAGGTGATCGTGTTCGCCCACAAATCGCACCCTCTGGCCAAGCGCAAGAGCATCCGTATCGAGGAATTGGAGGGTGCCCGTATGGTGTTGCGCGAAAGCGGATCGACCACCCGCCGGGCGCTGGAGGCAGCCCTCACCCGCCATGGCGTAACCATCAATCCGGTTATGGAAATCGGCAGCCGCGAGGCCGTGTGGCTGGCCGTCGCCCGCGGCATCGGTCTCGGCGTGGTATCGGATATTGAATTCATCAAACATCCGGACCTGCGCACGATCGAGATCGAAAACGCCGACATCCACACCACGGCGCATGTGAACTGCCTGATGGAACGGCGGGATTCGCGCCTGGTCAGCGCGTTTTTCGACGTCGCCGCCGAAACCCGCAAACTGCGCCAGGGCGACCCCGCCTAAATCCTCAGCCGGCAGTCGCCATCAGATCGCCGACATCCTTGGCGTCATCCAGCCCCAACACCAGGTCCTTGATCCGCTTGGCCTTGTCCGCCCCCAGGATCGGGTCGGCCAGGCGATGAAACTTGGCGATCAGGCGCTGTTCCTGGGCGTCCAAATCATCGGCGGGCACGCCCACGTCGAAGAACTGCACCAGGGACCGGCCGTCGGCCAGGTCGATGACGATTTCCGCCGCGTGACGGCTGTCGTGGACCTTGTCCTCGACCTCGACCTTGCGGCGCAGGGTCATCAGGTCGGGCCGGGCCGCCGTCGCGTCCGTATAGATTTCCCGGTCGCCCGTATCGATCCCCGAAAGCGCCATGGCGATACAGTGGCGGATCGAGAACTTCACCT
>DNMS01000192.1:3702-6186 GCA_003488105.1 Rhodospirillaceae bacterium | reverse complement strand
CGGTTTCCGGTTCCGGGATGTCGCAGACCTTGCGGTGGCCGGCATCGACCAGGGTCCGCACGCGGGTCACCTGGTCGGCGGTGAACTCATGGTGCTGCTTCAATTCGCGGATCGCCTCGATCGACGAATGGGTCAGGTAGCAGGCGGCATGGTACTTGAACAAATTCTCCTCGACCGCGAAGGGGGCGGCGCTATCGGGCCGCACGGGCAGGCCGTGGAATTCCGTCGACTGGGTCTTGCCGAAGCCCTGGGCACATTCCAGGGCGTCCGGGCGGCTGGTGAAGCCGCGTGCCGCCCAGCGCGCCGCCATCAGGCCGTTCATGGCCGACTTGCCGGCATGGAGCGGCTTGCACATGGTGCCGAACATGGATTTCAGGCCCGCCGCCTGGGTCGCGGCGATGCCGAGCGCCATGGCCGCCTTGTCGGCGTCCAGGCCCAGCAGACGGGCACAACCCGCCGCCGCTCCGAAGGTGCCGACCGTCGCCGTGGCGTGCCAGCCGTGGTCGTAATGGTTCATGCCCATCATCTCGCCGATCAGGCATTCGGTCTCGTAGCCGACGATGAAGGCATCGACCACGGCGCGGCCCGCAAGGCCCTTCTGTTCGGCCAACGCCAGAATGGCCGGCACCACAGGCACGGTCGGATGGCCGTGCAGGCGCTTGTTGACGTCGTCGTAATCAAGGGCGTGGGACGCGGCGCCATTGATCATGGCGGCGATGGTGGGCGTGACCTTTTCCTTGCGCCCGACCAGGCGCGCGTTGCCGCCCTCGCCCGCATCCAGGGCGTCATCGGCCAGGATGCCGACCAAGGGGTCTGTCGCCCCGGCCAGGGTCACCCCGAACCAGTCGAGGATCGCGTGCTTGGCCCAGCGGCGCGGGCGGTCGGTGAAGTCGGCGGACGGGACCTCGGCGACCCATTGGGCAAGGTCGCGGGTCGGGGTTTCCGTGGCGCCGCCCTGCCGGGCGGTCTGATGAGTATCGGGCATGGCTTGTTCCTCCTGCGGGTGGTTTGTCTTTTATCGCTCTGCCGGGCCGTTACATGGCCCCATTACATGGCATCTGTCAGGGAATCGGAAATGCGCCGCGCCGTGTCCACGGCCAGCGGCACCAGTTTTTCGTGGACGCTTTCAAGGTTCCATTGCGGCGCATAGCCGGGAATGTGCACCGCAGCCACGGCGCGCCCATCCATCAGCAACACCGGGGCGGCGGTCGACACGTTGTGGATCTGCGATTGCTGGTTGGACACGTGATAACCAAGCCGCCGCGCTTCGGCCATCTGGGCTTTCAGGTCGGCGATGTCGGTCAGGGTGTATTCGGTGATCTTGCGCAGGTCCGAGGCGGCGAGCACGGCATCGGCCTCGTCCTCCGGCATATGGGCCAGCATCACCGTGCCCGGCGAGGCGCAGAACGCCGGCACCCGGCGCCCGGCCAGCATGGTGCCGTAACTGGCCCTGGCCTGGGGGATGCGCACTGTGTAGATGGCGTCGGTGCCTTCCATTTCGCACAGGTTGACGGTGGTGTCGTAGACCTTGGACGCCTCGATCAGGATCGGCATGGCGATCTGCGCCAGGCGGTGCGACACCATGAAGGTGTAATAGAAATCGATCAGCGCGATGCCGGGGCGGTAGCGCCGTGTGCCCAGGTCTTTTTCCAGGTAGCCCAGGGTCACCAGGGTTTCGGAAAACCGCTGCGCCGCACTTTTGTCCAGACCAGACAACTTGCAGATTTCACTCAGGCCCAGGTCGCGCTGGCGCAATTCCGTCTGGCCCCGGCGAAACGCCTTCAGCACCTGGAAACACTTGCCGACGGAGGCCACGAAGGGCTTGCCGCGCCGGTCGGGGTCCGTCTCGGAAGGAGGATAGGGAAGGACGTCGTCGGCAAGATCGAGCATCGGGACTCCCTTGACAGTCTCAGGGCATTGCGTTGTAATCTTACTATCAGAAACTATGTATCACAATGCGATACTTTCTTCAACGCATGTGATCCGTCAAATCAATATGTGAACAGGATGCACCGGCAGCCCTCGGCCGCCGATAAGCATTCCGGGAGAACATCGTGAACGAACCCAACGTCGGGGCCTGGCAGTGCTTGGCCGGCATTCGCGTCGTCGAACTGGGGTCCAGCGTGGCCGCCCCCTACGCCGCCTGGATTCTGGGCTCCATGGGCGCCGAGGTCGTGAAGATCGAACGGCCCGGCCCCGGGGATGATGCCCGCCAATGGGGCAAGATGTTCCCCGACGGCATCGGCTCCTACTTCCACGCCCTGAACCGGGAAAAGCAATCCATCACCGTGGACATGAGCAGCGCCGAGGAGCGCGACTGGCTGCGCAACTACTGCATCACCGAAGCCGATGTGGTGATCCAGAATATGCGCCCGGGCACGGTCAAGAAGCACGGCCTGGACGCCGAGACCCTGCGCGCCGCCAACCCCAACCTGATCTATTGCAACCTGGGTGCGTTCGGCAATGAAGGCCCCTTGAAAGACA
>DNMS01000192.1:0-3590 GCA_003488105.1 Rhodospirillaceae bacterium | reverse complement strand
TGATGCAGGCCTACGGCGGCCTGATGACCATCACCGGCGAGGAAGGCCGCCCGCCGATCCGCGTCGGCACCTCCATCATCGACATGGGCACCGGCATGTGGTGCGCCATCGGCATCCTGGGCGCCTTGAAGCGCCGCGACGACACGGGCACCGGCTGCACGGTCGACGCCTCCTTGTACGAAACCGCCGTCGGCTGGATGAACAACGCCGTCGCCTCGGCCGCCGTCGACCCCAAGAACCCGGCCCGCGAGGGATCGGGCGCCCGCGGGATGGCGCCCTATCAGGCCTACGAATGTTCCGACGGCTACCTGATCATCGCGGCCCCCAACGACCGCCTGTTCGAGCGCCTGTCCAAGGTCCTGGGCCATCCCGAATGGCCGGAAGACCCGCGCTTCGACACCAATCAGAACCGCTATGCCAACCTGGCCGAACTGAACGCCCTGATCGAACCCGTGGTCCTGACCCGGACCCGCGCCGACTGGCAACAGGCCCTGGACGACGCGGGCATCCCCAGCGCGCCCGTGCAGCAGACCCTGGAAATGATGGCCGACCCGCAGACGGAAGCCCTCGGCATTCTGCAGACGGCCATGGGCGGCGGCCCCCGGCTGGTCGGCCTGCCCCTCAGCTTTGACGGCACGCGCCCGCCGATCCGGAAATCGGCGCCCACCGTCGGCCAACACAACGACGCCATAAAAGGGAAGAACCAGTGATGCGGATGGATTACGAAACCTACAACCTGGAGCGCGTCGGCGAGAACGGACACATCCTGATCGTCATGATGGACCGTCCCGAGGTGCGCAACGCCAAGAACACCAAGATGGGCCTGGAGCAGATCGAAATCTTCGAGGGTCTGTACCGTGACGCCGAGGACATCCGCGCCGTGATCTATACCGGGCGCGGCGACAAGGCGTTCTGCGCCGGCGGCGACCTCAAGGAACGCAACGGCATGACCAACCATGAATGGCAGGTCCAGCACCGCATCTTCGAACAGGGGGTGATGGCCATGCGCAGCTGCCCGGTGCCGGTGATCGGCGCGGTCAACGGGGCCGCCTACGGCGGCGGCTGCGAGACGGCGCTGACCTGCGATTTCGTCTATGCCGCCAGCCACGCCAAGTTCGCCCTGACCGAGGTCACCCTGGGCATCATGCCGGGGGCCATGGGCACGATCAACCTGCCCAACGCGGTCGGCGAGCGGCGGGCCAAGGAAATCGTCATGACCGGCCTGCCGTTCACGGCCCAACAAGCCTGCGACTGGGGCCTGGTCAACAAGGTGTGCGAACCGGAAAAGCTGATGGAGGAAACCATCGCGACGGCGGAACGCATCGCCTCGAATGCGCCGCTGTCGATCCGCGCCGCCAAGCGCTCGACCTCGATCGCCACCCAGGTCGACCGCATGTCGGGCTATCAGTTCGAGCTTCAGGCCTACAACCGCCTGGTCGGCACCGACGACCGCATGGAAGGCGTCGCCGCCTTCAACGAAAAACGCAAGGCCCAGTTCAAGGGCTCCTGACACAGTCACCGTACGAAAATAAGGAGACCACCATGAAACGCGATATCGACGTCCTGGTCAGCGAAGTCGGCCCCCGCGACGGTCTGCAGAGCATCCAGACGGTTTTCACCACCGACGGCAAGATGGAATGGATCCGCAGCGAGGCCGCCGCCGGCGTGCCGCAGATGCAGGTCGGGTCCTTCGTCAATCCCAAGCTTTTGCCGCAGATGGCGGATTCAGCGGAAATCGTCGCCCAATCGATCCTGATCGACGGCCTGACCGTCTCGGCCCTGGTGCCGAACATGAAGGGGGCCGTGAACGGCCTGGCCGCCGGCGCCCATCAGATCGGCGTCGTCATGTCGGTCTCGGAACAGCACAACCAGGCCAACATCCGCCGCTCGGTCCAGGAATCCCTCGACGGCTTCGCCGAGATCGTCGCCTATCGGAACGAACATCCGGAATACAAGGACCAGATCATCTCCGGCGGCATGGCAACCTGCTTCGGCTGCACGATCTCCGGCCCGGTGCCGGTCAAGGACGTCATGAAGGTCGCCGAAGGCCTGATGGAACGGGGTGCCCAGCGCCTGAACGTCGCCGATACGGTCGGCTACGCCAATCCTAAGCAGGTCCGCGACCTGTTCACGGAACTGTACCGCACGGTCGGCAAGGACGTGCCCGTGGGTGCCCACTTCCACGACACGCGCGGCCTGGGCCTGGCCAACGTGTTCGCGGCGCTCGACGCCGGGGTGCGGGAATTCGATTCCTGCCTGGGTGGCCTGGGCGGCTGCCCCTATACCCCGGGTGCCAGCGGCAACATCGTGACCGAGGACCTTGTGTTCATGCTGGAAGCCCAGGGTATGAAGACCGGCGTCGATCTGGACGGCCTGTTGCAGGCCCGCGAGATCATGGAACGCCAGCTGAAGGGCGAGCCCGTGCACGGCACCTACATCAATGCCGGCCCGCCCAAGGGCTTCACGCCCGCCACGCACGCCGCCTGACCCTGCATTCAAGGACGAACACATGACCGCCGAACTGAGCATCCCGTTAGAGGTCGACTATCCGGAAATCCGTGAGCAGGTCGCCAAGGTCTGCGCCGACTTTCCCGGTGAATACTGGCACAAGCTGGAAGACCAGCCGCCGTCGGGCAGCTATCCGACCGAATTCATCGAGGCGCTGACCGCGTCCGGTTACCTCGCCGCCCTGATCCCCGAGGAATACGGCGGCGCCGGCCTGCCCGTGCGCGGCGGGGCGGTGATTCTGGAGACCATCAACGTGTCCGGCTGTTCGGCCTCGCCGGGCCATGCCCAGATGTACACCATGGGCACGATCCTGCGTCACGGATCGAAGGAGCAGAAGGAACATTTTCTGCCCAAGATCGCGTCCGGCGAACTGCGTCTGCAGGCGTTCGGCGTGACGGAACCCACCACCGGTTCCGACACCACGCAGTTGAAGACCCGGGCCGACAAGCAAGGCAACGGCTACGTCATCAACGGCCAGAAGGTGTGGACGTCGCGCGCCGCCCATTCCGACCTGATGCTGCTGCTGGCCCGCACCACGCCCGCCGACAAGGTGGAAAAGCGCACGGACGGCATTTCGACCTTCCTGATCGATTTGAAGGAAGCGCAGAAGCACGGCTGTGAAATCCGCCCCATCGACGCCATGGTCAACCACAACACCTGCGAGGTGTTCTTCGACAACGTGCCGATCCCGGGCGATTCCCTGATCGGCGAGGAAGGCAAGGGTTTCAAGTACATCCTGGACGGCATGAATGCCGAACGCTGCCTGACCGCGTCGGAAGCCATCGGTAACGGCCGCTATTTCATCGAAAAGGCGGTCGGTTACGCCAACGAACGCATCGTGTTCAAGCGGCCCATCGGCCAGAACCAGGGCATCCAGTTCCCCATCGCCAAGGCCTATGCGGACATCGAAGCCGCCGACCTGATGGTGCGCAAGGCCACGGCCATGTTCGACGCCGGCCTGCCCTGCGGCTCGGAAGCCAACATGGCGCGGCTGCTGTCGGCGCAATCGGCCTGGGATGCCGGCGAAGCCTGCTTCACCACCCACGGCGGGTTCGCCTTCGCCCGCGAATACCACATCGAAC
>DNMS01000407.1:10916-12071 GCA_003488105.1 Rhodospirillaceae bacterium | reverse complement strand
TGATCGACAACCACATCTACTGGGGGCTGGAGCCGGCCATCGACAGCCGCCGCGTCGCCTTCAAGCGCGTCGTCGACATGAACGACCGGGCGCTGCGCCAGATCACCAACTCGCTGGGTGGCGTCGCCAACGGCTTCCCCCGCGAAGACGGTTTCGACATCGTCGTGGCGTCGGAAATCATGGCGATCTTCTGCCTGGCGACCAGCCTGAAGGACCTGACGGAGCGGATCGGCAACATCGTGATCGGCCACAACCGCAACCGCGAGCCGATCTACGCCCGCGACGTCAAAGGCCCGGGCCCGATGTCGGTGCTGCTCAAGGAAGCCATCGCGCCGAACCTGGTGCAGACGTTGGAAAACAACCCGGCCTTCATCCATGGCGGTCCGTTCGCCAACATCGCGCATGGCTGCAACTCGGTCATCGCGACCAAGTCGGCGCTCAAGCTTGCCGACTATGTGGTGACGGAGGCCGGCTTCGGCGCCGATCTGGGGGCCGAGAAGTTCTTCGACATCAAGTGCCGCAAGGCGGGTCTCAAGCCGGCGGCGGCGGTCATCGTCGCCACCGTGCGTGCGCTCAAGATGCACGGCGGCGTGGGCAAGGCCGACCTGGGTACGGAAAACGTGGACGCGGTCACGAAGGGTTGCGACAACTTGGTCCGCCACATCCGTAACACCAAGCAGTTCGGTGTGCCGGTGACGGTTTGCATCAACAACTTCATCACCGACACGGACGCCGAACTGCAGGCCGTGAAGGCCGCGGCCGAGGCCGAAGGCGTGAAAGCCTTCATCGCCACCCATTGGGCGGACGGCAGTGCCGGCACGGAAGAACTGGCGAAGCATGTTGTCGAACTGGCCGATTCCGGCGTTGCCGATTTCAAGCCGCTGTATCCGGACGACATGTCGCTGCGCGACAAGGTCGAAACCATCGTCAAGAAAATCTACGGCGGCGACGGCATCACCTGCGACGGCGCGATCGAAAAGCGTTTCGCGGAATTGCAGAAAGATTACGGACATTTCCCGGTCTGCATGGCGAAGACGCAATACAGCTTCTCGACCGATCCGGACGCCAAGGGTGCGCCCACGGGCTTCACCGTGCCGATCCGCGAACTGCGGCTGTCGGCGGGGGCCGAATTCATCGTTGCCGTGACCGGCGCCA
>DNMS01000407.1:9896-10818 GCA_003488105.1 Rhodospirillaceae bacterium | reverse complement strand
CGGCGCCATCATGACGATGCCGGGTCTGCCCAAGGTGCCGTCGGCGAATAACATCTATCTGAATGATCAAGGTCAAATCGAGGGCCTGTTCTAGACGCTAGAGTGATCTGACCAATTCCGGCCGCCCCGGCCATTTCGGTCGGGGCGGTCCGGCCATAAGGGGAGGACGACCATGAGCATCCGAAATATTCTTGTTCCCGTGCGTGGTGACGGTAAGGGCGAACTGGTCCTGAATGCCGCGGTGGCGCTTGCGAAGAAATTCGATGCCCATATTGACGTTGTCCACGCCCGAATGGGCTCCCAGGACATGCTGGCCTACGGCGCGACCCTGGCCGGCGTGCGTGACGTGGTGAACGAGATCGCGGAAACTCATGCGGCTGACGAAGAGACTCGGGTCAAAAAGTTGTACGTGGATTATTGCGAACGCCACGGCATCGCGAACATCACAGAGCCACGCAACGGCGTGAAGGGCGTGTCCGCCTCGTGGCACGAGGAGAAGGGCCGCCAAGCCAACGTCGTCGCCCGCCGGGGCCGTCTGACCGACGTGATCTTCGTTGCCCAGCCCGATGGACAGTTGGGTGTTAACACCTTCGAGGCGGCCCTCATGGAAACCGGCAAGCCGGTAATCTGCGTCCCGCCCCGGGACACCAAGGAGATCGGCCGGAACATCGCCATCGCCTGGAACGGCAGCGCCGAGATTTCGGCCGCCGTCACGTCGTCCCGGCCGATCGTCGAAGGGGCGGAAAAGCTGCTGATCCTGTCGGCGCCGGAAACCCATGGTGATGAGCTTCCCGCGTCGGACCTTGCCGAATACCTGCGCTGGCACGGCAAGAAAAGCGAGACCCAAATTCTCGATTGCGATCCGCACGAGGTCGGCCAGACGCTGCTGAAGGCTTGTGCCGACAACGGCATCGATCTGTTG
>DNMS01000407.1:7211-9610 GCA_003488105.1 Rhodospirillaceae bacterium | reverse complement strand
CCCCCCGCCATTTCCACGACCCGGAAAAAACCCCGCTTTCGCTGCACTGCGTCATCGCGTTCTGTTGCCATGCGCGACGCTGCCTGTTTAATGTCGCCCCCCGTTGAAACGTATACAATCCGTCAGCAATCGGGGCGGCCCAGGTCGCGTCATAAACAGCAATTCGTGGGGAAACAGAAGAATGACTTTGTGGATCAGGTACGCGCACCAGGGCGCTGAAGGTTTCGGCACGCTCGACGGCGAGGCCATCAGCGTACATTCCGGGGACATGTTCCAAGGTGCGAAGGCGACCGGCGAGACCGTCAATCTGGCGGACGTCACGGTTCTGGCGCCGGTGCGGCCGGGCAAGATCGTTGCCCTTTGGAACAACTACAACACCATGCGCGAGAAAATGAACGGCGTGCGCCCGGAAGAGCCGCTGTGGTTCATCAAGACCAACAATTCGGTCATCGGCACGGGGGCGGCCATCGAACGGCCCGCCAGTTACGACGGCAAGATCGTCTATGAAGGCGAACTGGGCATCGTCATCGGCAAGCGTTGCAAGAATGTGTCGGAAGCCGACGCGCTCGGCTATGTGTTCGGCTATACCTGCGTCAATGACGTGACGGCGGCCGATATCCTGAAGCGCGATGAAACCTTCGCCCAATGGACCCGGTGCAAAAGCTTCGACACCTTCGGCCCGCTGGGCCCGGTCATCGCCACGGGCCTGGACCCCATGAAGTTGACCGTGAAGACGATCCTCAACGGCGCGGAACGGCAGAATTATCCGGTCTCCGACATGCTGCGCACGCCGGCCAAATTGATCAGTGAAATCTCCCACGATGTGACGCTGGAGCCGGGCGACGTCATCGCCTGCGGCACCAACGTCGGCGTCGGCAGCATGAAGGAGCCGTCCAACACGGTGGAGATTGTCATTGATGGAATCGGCACGCTAAGCAACACTTTCGATAATTAGACGGATCCGCTTCGCAAACGGTTCCGACGCAGGGAACACCGTGCGGGCATGTGACGTGCCCGCCGCAGGGAAACAGAGAAAAGCAGGGAGAACACATCATGCGAGTATGCGTGATCGGCGCCGGCGCCATCGGCGGTCTTATGGGCGCTAAACTGGCCTTGGCCGGAAACGACGTCAGCGTCATCGATATGGGACCGCACCTTCAGGCGATCCGCCAGAACGGGTTGAAACTGATCTGGGAAGACGGATCGGAACATGTCGCCCAGGTGAAAGCGTTCGAAAAATGCGCCGATGCGGGCGAACAGGACCTGATCATCCTGGGGCTCAAGGCCCACTATCTGGAACTGGTTGCCAAGGACCTGGGCGCGCTCATGGGACCGAACACCATGATCATGACCGTGCAGAACGGCATTCCGTGGTGGTATTTCCACAACCATGGCGGCCCGCACGACGGCAAGCAGCTTGAAAGCCTGGATCCGGACGGCGTGCTGACCAAGTACATCGACGGCGACCGCATCATCGGCTGCGTCGTCTACCCGGCTGCCGCCGTGACGGAACCGGGCGTCATCAAGCATGTCGAGGGCGACCGCTTCCCCATCGGCGAGCTGGATGGATCGATCAGCGCGCGGGTGGAAGGCCTGAAGGACCTTCTCGAAGGGGCGGGGTTCCGGTCCCGTGTGCTTGAGGACATCCGCTCGGAAATCTGGCTCAAGGCCTGGGGCAACCTCAGCTTCAACCCGATCAGCGCGCTGACCCATGCGACCCTGGTCGACATCTGCCAGTTCCCTGAAACCCGGCATCTGGCGCAGAAGATGATGGAGGAAGCCCAGATCGTCGCGGAAAAGCTGGGTATTACCTTCCGCCATACCATCGAAAAGCGTATCGATGGCGCGGAAAGCGTCGGTGCGCACAAAACCTCCATGCTGCAGGACGTCGAGGCGGGCCGGTCGCTCGAGACCGAAGCCCTGATCGGTGCCGTGCTGGAACTGGCCAAGCTGACGGAAACACCCTGTCCGCATACCTTCGCGGTCTATTCCTGCGTCAAGCTGCTGAACAAGGTGATGGTCACCCAGCACGCGGGCGTCATCGTGCAGAACGCGGGCCAAGCCGCCGAATAGGTAAAGCCACACCTTCTGCCACGATCCGGAATTGCACCGGACCTGGGCTGCTCTATAATACATTCCGGCGGTGGGAAATGGGTTTGCCACCGCCGGAAGCAGCCTTGGGTAGGAAACAATGGCATCTGTCACCGCCAAAGTGATCGGCCTATGTGATGCGGCCCGGGAACGGGATCATCTACCGCAGGAATGCGCCAGCTGCGTTGCACGTCATCTGGCTGCCTGCTCGGGCTTGAGCACGGATGAATTGTCCCATCTGGCCGAGCACGTAAACCGCCGTAAGCTGGCGGCCGGCCAGACGTTGTTTCAGGAATCCGACCCCGCCG
>DNMS01000407.1:6205-7175 GCA_003488105.1 Rhodospirillaceae bacterium | reverse complement strand
TGTTCAAGCAATACAAGCTTCTCGCCGACGGGCGCTGTCAGGTCACCGGGTTCTATTTTGCGGGCGATCTGATCGGCCTGCCCGATGGGCCCGACTATCCCGTCACGGCCGAAGCTTTGACGCCGGTGACGGTATGCAGTTTCCCGCGCGCCCGCATCACGGAACTGGTTGGGCAGTATCCGTCATTGGCCAAGGCGGTGATCCTGAAGCTGCAACGCGAAATCACCACTGCTCAGGGACAGATGCTGTCGCTTGGCCGGCTGACGGCCGAGGAACGCATCGCTGTCTTCTTGTTGACCCTGCTGGACAAGGCGCCCGATTGCGTCAACGACGATGGGGCGCTGCGCCTGAATATGCGCCGTGCTGATATCGCGGATTACCTGGGGTTGACCGTGGAAACGGTCAGCCGCTCGTTCACCAAGCTACGCAAAGCGGGCGTGATCGGCGCCGAACATGGCGGGGCGGTCGAAATCCTGTCCCGTGACGGGCTTGAAGACATCGCCCAGGGGCCGGGATAAATCGTTCGCCGGTCTTGCGGCCATGGTGGTTGCCGGCCATATGTGAAGGACCACCGCCAGCGGAGAGTCCGTCCATGAGCAATCTCAAAATGGCCCATCGCGACGAAGACGCAGCCATGCAGAACCGACGCTGGCAGGAATTGCATGACCGCCTGCAGGCGGTCAAGCGACCGATCTTCCAGGAACTTCGCGATTATCCACCCCAGGTCGCCGGCTGCGATCTGCATTTCAAGACGCTGATCGAAAAGCGTGATGCCATCTGCCGGGAATTGGACCGCCTGGACACCCTGGAGGGCGCGCGGGACGATCAACTGGATGCCTTCGCGGTATCGTCGGCCTTTCTGGCCAAGGGCGCGTAAGCCCATCAGATCTTGGGGGCCGCAGCGGCCACCACAGGAGAGCAACCATGCCATCCGTTACGCCACCAATCCTTCGCCGCAGTGTTGCCGCGA
>DNMS01000407.1:5547-6102 GCA_003488105.1 Rhodospirillaceae bacterium | reverse complement strand
CCGCAGTGTTGCCGCGATCTTTGCCCTGATGCTGGCGGCGGTTCCCGTCGCCACCGCCCAGGCGCAATCGAATGCACCTGATCCGGACGTGTTGCTGGAGGAAGGGACGAAGAAGATCCTGCGCGCCTTCGAGCTGTTCATCATGACCATCCCTCAGTACGAAATGCCCGAGGTCCTGCCCAACGGCGATATCATCATTCGACGAAAGAACCCGCCGGGCGAAGATCGCAAGGACGGCCCCGGTGCCGATCAGCCGCCGGTTGCCGGGGAAAAGACCTAGCGAGCTTGCCCGCCTCAGTCGGCGGCCATGTCCAGCAGCTTCAGCACCGTTTCCCGGGTCAGATTTCCGCCGGTCAGAGCCGCGACCGTCTTCAACGAGGTATCGACCTTGCCCGACAGGAACCCGGCCGCCGCGGTGACGCCGGCCGGCTCGCCCAGCATCTTGGTGCGGGTCAGGATGGTCTTGAAGGCGCGAGCGATGTCCTGTTCCGAGACCAGAACGATGTCGTCGAGAAACGCGTCCAGATGCATGAACGGGTATTCGCCGGGGCGCCT
>DNMS01000407.1:0-5378 GCA_003488105.1 Rhodospirillaceae bacterium | reverse complement strand
GCCGGGGCGCCGGGCGCTCAGCCCGTCGGCGATGCTGTCCCAATAGTCGATGGCCGTGGGCGTGCCTGCCTGGCGCGAGACATAGGCCGCGTTGGCGCGTTCCGGCTGGATGCCGACGACCTTCACGTTCGGGTTGATCAGCTTGACCGCCGCCGCGATGCCGCCGGCGACCCCGCCCGACGACACGGGGACCAGGACCTGCTGGGCGTCGGGGCATTGTTCCATGATCTCAAAACCGATGGTGCCGTGGCCGGCGATGATCGGCGGGTCTTCCCAGGTGTCGATCGCGGTCATGCCGCGCTCCACGGCCAGGCGTTCCACCGTGGGTTGGCGGGCGAGGGCGTCCGTGCCGCACAGATAAACCTCGGCGCCGTAGCCTTCCGTTCCCTGGACCTTATAGGGGCTGGTGGCGTCCAGCATCACGACGGTGATGGGAACGCCCAGGGTCTTGCCGGCGAAGGCGAAGCCCTGGGCGAAGTTGCCGGATGAGGCCAGAACCACGCCCTTGGCCTTCTGTTCCGCCGTCAGGTAATGCATCACGTTGAACACGGCGCGCACTTTGAACGCACCCGTGACCTGTAAATTCTCGCACTTCAGGAACAGGGTTTCCCGGCCGACCTCGGCACTGTCCCGGGCCACGGGCACGACGGGCGTGCGCCGGATGGCATGGGGCATGTTGGCGCGCGCGGCGCGGACGGCGTCAAGGGTGACCAGCCGGTCACGGGAAAACAGGGAACCTTCCATGGCGGGGCAACTCCGTTGTGCCGGGCCGGATTGGCCCGCACATAGGTTTACTGCACCACGAGGTTCAGGCTCAAGGGATCAAGACGGCCGAGGGCGAGGAGAAGCTGATAGGCGGCGGTCTTTTCGTCGTAGGACGCGGTGGTGAAATTGATCTGCGCGTTGTTGACCTCGTTCTCGGCGTCGAGCACGTTGATCACCGTTTCCTTACCGGCGGCGCGCAGTTTGCGCCGGCTTTGCGCCACTTCCGAGGCGATGTTGACCGCGTTTTCCAGCAGGATCACCCGTTCGCGGGCGGTTTCCAGGGCCTGCCAGGCCAGGCGGACCTGTTCCTCCACCGTGCGGGCGGCGGCCTGCAGCTTGTTGCGGTTGGCGGCCGTGTCATAGGCGGCGCGCAGGGTCGAGGAGCGAGTGGAAAAGCCGGAAAACAGTTCCCAATCGGCCTGGAACCCGATGCTGTAGTCGCGCCGGGTGCCGAGCACGCCGCCGTTGTTCTGTTCCATGTTGAATTCGCCCTCCAGGTCGACGGTCGGATAGAGCCCGGATTTGGCCTCGACCTCGCGCTGGCGGGTGATGTCGATACTGGTGCCGGCCTCGCGCACGGCGGGGTTTTCGACCAACGCGATGGCAAGGGCGCGGTCAAGCTCGCTGGGCACGGCGTTAACCGGCGGGCGCGGGTCGTACATGTCCTCCAGATTGGGGGGGAATCCGAACACCTGCTGATAGCGCGACATGGCATCGCGCAATTGGCCTTCGAAGCCGACACGCCGTTCCTTGGCGACCTGCAGGCGTGATTTGGCCTGTAGCACGTCGACGGCGATCCCCGATCCGCGGCGCACCCGTTCATCTTCCAGGTTCAACTGGCGCTGGATGCGGCCTTCGCTTTCGATGGTGATGCCGAGCAGGCGCATCTGCCGCAGCACGGTGATATAGGCCCGCACGCCCTGGAACAGGGTGTTCTGGCGCGTGCCTTCCAGCGTGATGCGGGCCAGATGCTCGTTCAATTCGGCGATATGGATGGCCGTCCGAGTGGCATAGCCGTCGAACAGGTTCTGCGACAGGGTAAAGGTGGCGACGTTCTTGTTCTCGATGCTTTTGGCGCCGGACGCGCGCGTCGATGGGCTGTCGATGAACTCACGCCCCGCGTCGCCGGTCATGTTCAGGGTCGGCAGGCGCCGGGCCTTGGCGACGTCGATGCCCTGGCGGTTGCTTTCCAGGGTGTTCTGGGCGGCCAGAATATTGGGATGGTTGGTGATCAGGCGCGCAAGTTCGATTTCGAGCGGGGCCGCGCGAACGGTTTGCGGCGCGCAAAGTGCCGCCGCCAGAAGCCATCCAGCAATTATCGTTCCGGCAATCGCCCGTCTGCGCACGCGGTGAAACTCCCTCAAGTTCTTAAGGATTCGGTCGGCGCGCCGAACTGCGGGACGAGTCTATGCCCCGACGGCCCGGTGGTCAAACGCCCCCGAATCGCACCCGGAATCCTGGGAATCTTATAGAAAACCTTGGTTAACCGCCGGTTAAGGATGCCTTACACCGCGCCGAAACCGCCGCCGCCCGGTGTTTCGATGATGAACACGTCGCCGGGTTTAAGCTCGCGGCGGTCCGTGCCGGTTAATTCCTCGACCGTGCCGCCGGCCCGTTCCACGGCGTTGCGCCCGATCATGCCAGCGCCGCCGCCGTCGATTCCGTGGGGCGGTACGCGGCGGTGGCTGGACAGGATCGCCGCCGTCATGTCTTCGAGGAAACGGATGCGCCGGACCACGCCGTTGCCGCCCGGATGGGCCCCCGCACCGCCTGATCCCTGGCGGATGGCGAAACGTTCGACCAGCACGGGAAAGCGCCATTCCAGGACTTCCGGATCGGTCAGCCGGGTGTTGGTCATATGGGTGTGGACGGCGTCCGTGCCGTCGAAGTCCGGTCCCGCACCCGACCCGCCGCAGATGGTTTCGTAGTACTGGTGGCGGTCATTGCCGAAGGTGAAGTTGTTGCAGCTTCCCTGGCTGGAGGCGAGGGCGCCCAAGGCGCCGAACAGCGCGTCGGTGATGATCATGCTGGTTTCCACGTTACCGGCGACCACGGCGGCGGGATAGACGGGCGCCAGCATGGATTTCTTGGGGATCACCAGCTTGAGCGGCTTCAGGCAGCCGGCATTCAAGGGGATGTCGTCGTCGATCAGCGTGCGGAAGGTATAGAGCACCGCGGCATGACAGACAGCCGTGGGGGCGTTGAAGTTGCTGTCCAACTGCGCCGATGAGCCGGAGAAATCCAACGTCGCCTCGCGCTTCTTATGATTGACCGTGATCTTCACGTCGATCACCGCACCGTTGTCCATCTCGCAGGTGAACTGCCCGTCGGTCAGCACGTCAAGCACCCGGCGCACGCTTTCCTCGGCGTTGTCCTGGACATGGTCCATATAGGCCCAGACCGTTTCCAGGCCGAAGTGATCGACCATCTTGCGCAGTTCCTGGGCCCCTTTTTCGTTAGCCGCGATCTGGGCGGCCAGATCGGCCAGGTTCTGATCGAAATTGCGCACCGGATAGGTCCCGCCGCAGAGAAGATCGCGCAGGGCGTCCTCGCGCAGATTGCCCTGATCGACCAGAAGGAAGTTGTCGATCAAAACACCTTCTTCCTCGACCGTTTTACTGTCGGGGGGCATGGAGCCCGGGGTGATGCCGCCGATATCGGCGTGATGACCGCGGGAGCCGACATAGAACAAAATATCCTGGCCCTTGTCGTCGAACACGGGCGTGATGACCGTGACGTCCGGCAGGTGGGTGCCGCCGTTGTAAGGCGCGTTCAGGGCATAGACGTTGCCGGGTTTGATCTTGCCTGCGTTGTCGCGCATCACGGCGCGGATGCTTTCGCCCATGGACCCCAGGTGCACCGGGATATGCGGCGCGTTGGCGATCAGCTCGCCCTTGCGGTCGAACACGGCGCAGGAGAAATCCAACCGTTCCTTGATGTTCACGGAATAACTGGTGTTGGCCAGGGTCGTGCCCATCTGTTCGGCGATCGACATGAACAGGTTGTTGAAGATTTCCAGCATCACCGGGTCGGCCTGGGTGCCGATGGCGTGGACTTCGGGGCGCGGCTCCGCCCGGGTCAGGATAAGATGGCCCTTGCGGGTCATCTCGGCGGCCCAGCCCGGCTCGACCACGATGGTCGAGGTGTTCTCGACCAGGATCGTGGGGCCGGCAAGGCGGTCGCCCGGCAGAAGGGCCTCCGTCCTGTAAACGGGTGTTTCATATGTTTTGCCACCCGAGGTCATGGGCACCAGGGTCATGGGGCGCAGGGCGGCCACGCCGGGGATGTCCTCGATATCCGCATCTTCCGCCATGCCGGCGCGGCCGACGACTTCCACCGATACGGCTTCGATGATGTGACCTCGGCCGGGGGCGGTGAAGCCGTAGCGCTGGCGGTGCAGAACTTCGAACTCGTCGATCATCTTGTTGCGGTCGCCGAACGGCACGATCAGGGCCGTGTCCGTGCCCTTGTAGCGAAGATGGGCGCGGCGGAAGGTTTCGACGTTTTCCTTTGCGATGCCCTGGCCGTCGATCTCTGCCCGGGCGTCCTGTTCCAGGCCTTCGATGATCTCCATCAGGGGGGCGGTCAGACCGGCGGCCAGCGGTGCCTCCACCGCCTTCTCGCGGATCGCCCGCACATCGGCCAAACCCATGCCGTAGGCCGACAGCACGCCCGCGAAGGGATGCAGGAACACGGTGTTCATGCCGAGCGCGTCGGCAACCAGGCAGGCGTGCTGCCCCGCCGCCCCGCCGAAGCCGTTGAGTACATATTCCGTCACGTCATGGCCGCGTTGAACGGAGATTTTCTTGATCGCGTTGGCCATGTTTTCGACGGCGATCTTCAGGAACCCCTCGGCGACTTCTTCCGGCGTGCGGTCATCGCCGGTTTCCTCGTGGATGGTCCGGGCCATGTCCTCGAACTTGCGGCGCACGGCGCGGTCGTCCAGGGGCTGGTCCGCGTCGGGGCCGAATACGGCAGGGAAGTATTGAGGCTGCACCTTGCCCAACATGACGTTGCAGTCAGTGACGGTCAGCGGCCCGCCCCGGCGGTAGCAGGCCGGGCCCGGATCGGCACCGGCGCTGTCGGGGCCGACACGGTAGCGCGCCCCATCGAAATGCAGGATCGATCCGCCGCCGGCGGCGACCGTGTGGATGTTCATCATGGGGGCGCGCATGCGAATGCCGGCGACCTGAGTTTCGAACGTGCGTTCGTACTCCCCGTCGTAATGCGAGACGTCCGTGGAGGTTCCGCCCATGTCGAAGCCGATGACCTTGGCGAAGCCCGCCATGCGCGCCGTTTCAACCATGCCGACCACACCGCCGGCAGGCCCCGACAGGATCGAATCCTTGCCCTGGAACAGGCGCGCGTCGGTCAGCCCGCCGTTGGATTGCATGAACTGAAGCGGCGTATCGCCCAGGTCGGCGGCGACCCGGTCGACATAGCGGCGCAGGATCGGCGACAGATAGGCGTCGACCACGGTGGTGTCGCCGCGGCTGACCAGTTTCATCAGGGGGCTGACCTGGTGGCTGGTGGAGACCTGGGTAAAGCCGATGTCGCGGGCGATCTGGGCGGCCCGGCGTTCATGGTCCGGATAGCGGTAGCCGTGCATGAAC
>DNMS01000042.1:2869-2995 GCA_003488105.1 Rhodospirillaceae bacterium | reverse complement strand
TGCCTCACCGTCTCAGTGGTTAAACTTCCCCCATGACCAAGTCCCTCGACCTGCCCTTCGTGCGCGCCCAGTTCCCGCACACCTGTTTCAACGACGGCTGGGCGTTTTTCGAGAACGCCGGCGGCT
>DNMS01000042.1:0-2648 GCA_003488105.1 Rhodospirillaceae bacterium | reverse complement strand
TGGCGGCCCAGCGCATGGCCGACGGCCACGCCCGCATGGCGGAGATGATCGGGGCGACGGCGGACGAGGTCGTGATCGGCCCCTCGACCTCCCTGAACGTCTATGTCCTGGCCCAGGCGCTCCGGCCGCTCTGGAACGCGGGCGACGAGATCATCGTCGCGACCCTGAACCACGAAGCCAATTCCTCGCCCTGGCGGCGCCTTGCCGAATTCGGGATCGTCGTGAAGGACTGGCCGGTCGATGCCGAAACGGGGGCGCTGCGCCTTGATCTACTAGAAGACCTGCTGACCGAGCGCACACGGCTGGTCGCCTTCCCCCATGTCTCCAACATCACCGGCGACATCAACGACGTTCCGGCGATCACCAAACAGGTCCATGCGGCGGGCGCGATGGTCTGTGTCGATGCCGTCGCCTACGCCCCCCACCGGGCGGTGGACGTGAAGGCCTGGGACGTCGATTTCTACCTCTACAGCTTCTACAAGATCATGGGCCCCCACATCGGCATGCTCTACGGCAAGCGCGAACGATTGTTGGAAGCGCGCGGCCAGGGCCACCTGTTCTTCGCCGAGGACGATATCCAGCACAAGCTCAACCCGGCCGGCCCCAACCACGAAACCATCGCGGCCCTCGCCGGCATTGCGGATTATGTCGAAGCGCTCTGCGCCCATCATTTCGATGAACCCGCCAACACGCTCCACGCCCGCACGGCCCAGGTCTTCGGCCTCATCGCCGCCCATGAACAGCGGCTTGCCGAACGGTTCCTGGATGGCGTCCTCAACACGCCGGGCCTGCGCCTACTGGGCCGCCACTCGGCCTACGACCGCGCGCCGACGTTCTCGTTCACGGTCAAAGGGAAATCATCGGCGGAAATCGTCGCGGCCCTGACGGCGCAACAGATCGCCTGCTGGAACGGCGACTTCTACGCGCCGCGCCTGCTGGAAGCCGTCGGCGTCACCGACACCACCGACGGTGTCGTCCGCACGTCCATGGCGCATTACAATACGGTGGATGAAGTTGAGCGGTTGGTGAGGGCGTTAGGTGATTTAAGGAAGGCAAACCACTGAGACAGTGAGGCACTGAGAATTCGCATCCCCCGTCATGGCCGGGCTTGACCCGGCCATCCACGGCTTAGCGTCGTTCGCCGCCTCGGCAAGACGCGGATGCCCGGATCAAGTCCGGGCATGACAAGAGCCTTCTCAGTGCCTCACTGTCTCTGTGGTGATTTTCTGTTAGCTCGGCACCGGCGGCGTGGTGGCCGCGTGGAGGGTATCGACTTCTCCCCGCACCTTCTTCAGCTTCTTCTCCAGCATCTTTTCCTCTTTCTCGAGGGCCCGCTCCAGGCCCTTGATGCGCTTGTTGAGGGCCTCGATGTTGGCGAGGCGTTCGATGCGGAGTTGGGCGTCCTTCTTGCGCCGCCATTTGCGGAAGCGCCATTCGCCGGCGCAGATCAGGAGCAGGATGCCCGCCCCGGCGCAGACTAGCGCCCCCACCAGATAGGCCGTCTTGTGCAGGCTGACGGCCGTGCCCCAGAAGCCGATGGTGGTGAGACATGCCGCCGTCATGAACAACAGGCGCCGGGTCACCGGGTCGTCCTTCTGGACCTCGTTCTGGGCAGCGGCGACGGCGATGGCGATTTCCGTCTTGGCCATGGCCTGCCACTGCTTGAAGGACATGCCCTCGCCCACGCTGCGGCCTTCGCGGATGAATTGCTCCAGCCGCATCATGATGTATTCCGCGCGCTGTTCCGGCGTCGGATTAAGGGGCAGTTCGGGGGCCTGAAACTCGGTCATCGTCATACGTCTCCGACGATCAGCCTATTTCAGTTGGCTTAACAGGCGGTTACCGCCGACACCCTGGGGGCGTCGGCGGCGTTCGCATGTCGTCTATTCGGCCGCTTTGCCGACCTGATGCATGTAGACGTCCTGCTGCGGGAACGGAATGGTAAAGCCTGCATCTTCCAGGCCCAACTTGACCTCTTTGTTGAGCTCGAACAGGGTCGGCCAGTAATCGCCGATGTTGACCCAGGCGCGCAGGTTGATGTTCACGGAACTGTCGGCCATGGCCACGACCATGACTTCCGGGGCCGGGTCCTTGAGGATACGGGCGTCCTTGTCGAGGATGCCTTTCAGCAGGTCCATGGCCTTCGGCAGGTCGTCGCCATAGGCAATGCCGGCGACAAGGTCGATGCGGCGCGTCGGGTTGCGCGAGAAGTTGGTGATCGACGCCCCCCAGATCGAGGAATTGGGCACCGACTTGAAGATGCCGTCGGGCGTCCGCAGTTCCGTGGTGAACAGGCTGATCTCCACCACCGTGCCCGACTGGCCGCCGGCGTCGATGAAATCCCCCGTCTTGAACGGGCGCAGCACCAGCAGCATGACCCCCGCCGCGACGTTCTGCATGGTGCCCTGCAAGGCCAGACCGATGGCCAGGCCGGCGGCACCCAGAATAGCGATCAGCGAGGTTGTCTGCACCCCGAACTGGTTGAGCACCGCGACCAGGACGAAGATCTTGACGACATAACCGACGATGGACGACAGGAACGGCGTCAGCGTGTCATCGATGGATTTGACCCGGTTGAGGGCCTTGGTCACGGTCCGCTTGGTCCAGCCGGCTATCCACCAGCCGATGACCAGAATGACGATGGCGCC
>DNMS01000124.1:2164-4695 GCA_003488105.1 Rhodospirillaceae bacterium | reverse complement strand
GATCGATGCCGCCGGCGCCTTCGCCATGGTCGTCGAGGGCACGGTCGAGCCCGTGGCCCGGGATTTGACGGAACAGGTGTCGATCCCGACCATCGGCATCGGTGCTTCGCCCGTCTGCGACGGGCAGATCCTGGTGACCGAAGACATGCTGGGTCTGTTCGCCGACTTCACGCCCAAGTTCGTGCGCAAATACGCCAAGCTGGGCGACGCCATCGAGCAGGCGGTCAGGGAATACGCAAAGGATGTGCGCTCGGGCGCCTTCCCGGGTTTGGAACACTGCTTCGGGGTTGAAAAGAAGTAGGGCCATGAGCGCGGCATCCCCGCTCGACACTGTTCGCACCATCGCCGATCTGCGCACCCGCGTTCAGGGCTGGCGGGGGGCGGGACAGCGCATCGGACTGGTGCCGACCATGGGCGCGCTGCACGCGGGCCATGTGTCGCTGGTCAAGAATTCGGTCGCCCGCTGTGACAGAACGGTGGTCACCCTGTTCGTCAATCCGACCCAGTTCGGGCCCAAGGAAGATTTCTCCGTTTATCCCCGCGATGAAGCCCGCGACGCGGCCCTGGTCGCCGCCGAGGGGGCGGATCTTCTGTTCGCGCCCGACGTGGACGAAGTCTATCCCGGCGGCCATGCGACCAAGGTCCATGTCGGCGGACTGGGTGACGTGCTGGAAGGCGAATGCCGCCCCGGCTTCTTCACCGGCGTCGCCACGGTGGTCACCAAGCTTTTGCTGCAGGCCCTGCCCGACGAGGCGTTTTTCGGGGAAAAGGATTATCAGCAGCTTCAGGTCATCAAGAAATTGATCCGCGATCTGGATGTTCCCGTCACCGCCACGGGGGTGGCGACCGTGCGCGAGAGCGATGGCCTGGCGTTGTCGTCGCGCAACGCCTATTTGACCCCGGCCGAGCGCGCCACCGCCCCGGTGCTGCATGGCACCCTTGCCCAGGTCGCCGAACAGGTCGGCCGCGGCGAGAATCCACGGGCACAGGAAGAATGGGCCCGGGGTCAATTGGAACGGGCCGGTTTCTGGCAGGTCGATTACGTCACTGTGCGGGATGCCGTGACCCTGGACGAAGTGAGCGACGCTTCACAGCCTGCCCGCGTGTTGGCCGCCGCCTGGTTGGGCAAGGCGCGGCTGATCGACAACGTGGCGGTGTGACCCGGCGCTGCGGCAGGATTCGGATCAATCCTCGTCCGCTTCGGCGACAAAGCCGAATTGATAGGCGGAGATGATCTGCCGCACACCCTCGCCTTCGCCCCATAGCGGTAGATGGACCAGTTCGAACGGGACATGTTCGTGGCCCGGCATGCTGGCGATATAGCCGCGCAGCATTTCCGGCAGGCCGGTACGCGCAATGCGCGTATACCGCTGGTGAACCGCGTCGCGCATGCTGGCGGGCTCGTAAGCGCTGATCCGCTTGTTGGTTCCTTCGAAACCAAGCGCGTCGGTCAGCCCGGTTCCCCAAAAACGGTTACGGAAATCGGTGCCGTCGTCGATCACATCCTTGACGGCCAGGAAGGTGGCGATCTTGTACAGATCGATTAGCCGGACCTGACCCCATTCAGGGCGTCCGCCGCTTCGTGCGGCAAGGCCCTGCCAGTAACGGACCAGTTCCAGGCACACGGGCGAGCGGCACAGGGCGATATCGCCTTCCTGCCGGGCAACGGGGAAAGTGGCCCCGTCAGGCAGCCAGTCTAGGGAGCTGTCTATCATGTAATTACTATAGAGTTTTTGCCCGATGGTCGAAATATGGACCAATGGACAGGTTGTTTTCCCTGCCTACCCGCGAATGCAGCTGTAGGGCCAAGTGATGCGGGCCTCGGCTGGCACGGTTGCGCCATCTTCGGTGATCACGGCGATAGGCACGGTCTTGTCGGCATCGGGAAGGGCTTTTGCCGACGTGCTGTCAAACGGTGATTTTCCGCGCCACAACGCCAAAGGATCCATCCAATGGCCGTCCAGGGGGATGATCTTGTCGCGGTTGACCGCGAATTTCGGGCCGTTCGAATACCAGGCTGCGAAATGGATCGCCGGGCGCCGGTAACCGTCTCCGCGCCCGCTCTTGCCCGGGCTGATGCCGGAATTTCCCGTGGGCCCCAAATTTTGCCCCCGTGTCACGCGGTCGCCGGGCTTCAGGTCCGGCAACTTGTCCAGATGGGCGTATTGGGTCCAGATCCACACGGACAGGCCCGTATCCTCGGGCGCGTGGCGCAGGTTGATTTCGATCCCCCGGTAACTTTTCTCGCCCTTGAAAACGCCGACGACGACCCCGTCGGCCACCGCCAGCATGGGCGTGCCGAAGGGGGCGGGCATGTCGATCCCGCCGTGGAAATTCTGGCGGTCGCGTTTCCAGCCGTAGTCGATGGCCCAGCCTTCGTCGATGCCGCGGCACGACAGGCCGTCGGGGAAGTGCGGCGTCAGTCCGGTTTCGAACAGGCCGCGCTTGACGGCAAGGTTGATGTCGCAACGCCGCGAGCGGCCGATGGCGCACAGCGTTTCCGCCCCGATCTCTTCAAGGCTTATCCGCCC
>DNMS01000124.1:0-1930 GCA_003488105.1 Rhodospirillaceae bacterium | reverse complement strand
CGCCGGGGCGGCGTTTCCGCCGCCGAACCTGGCACGCAGTTCCTCCATGGTCAGAAAACCGTCGCCGTCGGTATCCAGGCGTTTGAAACGCTTAGGCTTGCGCTGCCATTCCTCGGCGGCGATACGCCCGTCGCCGTCGGCATCCATGTCGCGCATGAACTGGGCGGCCTTGTCCTGAGCCGCGGCGGTGGGCATCGGTAACGACAGCATGCCGGCGATCATGGCGATCCCCGTAAACAGCATACGCATGGCCGGTCCTCCTTGAAATTCGGGACGGGGTTATTGCCCGTACCGGGCGACGGTCAGGCCGTCCATGGAAATTTCCGGCGGCCGGTTCAGCACCAGGTCGGCGGCCAAGCGCCCCGACCCGCAGGCCATGGTCCAGCCCAGGGTACCATGGCCCGAATTGACGAACAGGTTGTCATAGACCGTCGGCCCGATGACCGGCGTGCCGTCCGGCGTCATGGGGCGCAGGCCGGTCCAGCCCTCGGCCTTTGAGACATCGCCGCCCCGGGGAAACAGGTCCGTGACGACATGGCGCACGGTATCCGTGGCGTGGGATCCCAGGTTTTTGTTGTAGCCGATGATTTCCGCCTGGCCGGCGACCCGGATGCGGTCGCCCAGGCGGGTGATCGCGACCTTATGGGTTTCGTCCATGATGGTCGATCGGGGGGCGGCGTCCGGGTCGGTCACCGGCAGGGTGATGGAATACCCCTTGATCGGATAGATCGGCACCTTGATGCCGACGGACTTTAGGACAATCGGTGCATAGGGGCCGAGGGCGCAAACGTAGCGGTCGGCAACCTCGCGGCCATCCGTGGTGTCGACGCCGGCGATCCGCATGCGGTCCGGGGCAAGGCCTTCGATGGTCACTCCGTAGCGGAAGGTCACGCCCAGTTTGCGGGCTTCCTCGGCAAGGGCCAGGGTGAACATGCGGCAATCGCCGGTGCGGTCGGCGGTCATGCGCAGGCCGCCGACGAATTTGTCCGCGACATGGGCCAGGCCCGGTTCGGCGGCGATGCAGCCGTCGCGGTCGAGAATTTCGAAGGGTGAGTCGAATTCGGCCAGGACCTCCTGATCGGCGGCGGAGGCCTTGACCTGCTTGTCCGTGCGGAACAGCTGCAGGGTGCCCATCTCGCGCTGATCGAATTGCAGGTCCGGCAGGTCGGCCATCAGGTCGGTCAGTGCGTCGCGGCTGTAGTTGGAGACGCGAACCATGCGGCTTTTGTTGATCCGGTAGTCGCCTGCGTTACAGTTCTGCAGCAGACGCAGGCACCAGGCCCACATGGTCGGGCTGATCAGCGGATGCAGGATCAGGGGCCGGTATTTCATCAGGATCCACTTGATGGCCTTCAGCGGCACCCCCGGCGCCGCCCAGGGCGAGGTCATGCCATAGGACAGTTCGCCCGCGTTGGCGAAACTGGTTTCCATCCCGGGGCCGGGCTGGCGGTCGAGCACCAGGACTTCGGCCCCCTGCTTTGCCAGGTAATAGGCTGTGGTGACGCCGATGACGCCGGCACCCAGGACGATGACCTTCATGGTGGTGACCCCTGCCTCTACCGTTCAAACACGATGATTAGCCGCCGCCGTTCGGACATCATATGGCCAACGCTATTGTTTTTCCGGCACCAGGTCCACCGGCGGATCAGAGGATCATCAGAGGATCAGGCGTAATGGGCGGCGATGGCGCGGCGCATGACCAGGCACAAGGGCAGCGGCAGCAGGATGGTCGCGGCCATGGCCAGCATGGCCGTGGTCAGGCCGTAGGTGTCGCCGACGAAGCCGAAGACCATGGGACCCAGGATCATCGCGGCCGTGGCGATGGAGTAGATCACCGCGAACCCGCGCGCCTGGCGTTGCGGCTCGATCATGTCGCCCACGGCGCCGTAGGTGACGGACGAACTTCCCTGCAGCACCATGCCCAGGACCG
>DNMS01000267.1:7065-10304 GCA_003488105.1 Rhodospirillaceae bacterium | reverse complement strand
GGGCCCGCCGCGGCCGGCGCAGGCCACAACCACAATACCGATGTCGCGCAAGCGAAGGCTCCGGAAATCACCATCGGCGCCAAGCCCGTCGCGGGCAAGATCACCATGCTGATGGGCGTCGGCGGATTTTCCGGCGGCAATGTCGCGGTGTTGCCCGGCCCGGACGGCCTGCTGATCGTCGACGACAAGCTGGAGGCCTTTTCGGAAAAGCTGGCGGCGGCGCTCAAGCCGTTCGGCGGCGGAATGCCCCGGTTCGTGCTCAACACCCATTGGCATTTCGACCATACGGGCGGCAACAAGCGCTTCGCCGACGCCGTCATCATCGCCCATGACAACGTGCGCAAGCACATGGCCGTGGACCAGGACTTCAAGGCCCTGAAAATGACGATCCCCGCCACGCCGCCCGAAGCCCTGCCCGACATCACCTACAACGACCGCCTGACGGTTCATTTCAACGGCGAGGAAATCCAACTTCTCCACCTGCCGGGCGGCCATACGGACGGCGACACGGTGGTCTATTTCAAGACTTCCAACGTCTTGCATCTGGGCGACCTGTTCTTCAACGGCATGTTTCCCTTTGTCGACGTCGCCCATGGCGGCAGCGCCCTCACCCTGGCGCGCAACATCCGCGACATCACTGGGCGGTTTCCCGCCGACGCCAAGATCATTCCCGGACACGGGCCCTTGGCGACCATGGCCGACCTCGAGGCCTATCTCGACATGCTGACATCAACGACGATGTTCGTGCAGAGCGCCGCCATGACGGGCAAGGATCTGAAGACCATCCAGGCCGAGGGTTTTCCCGCCGAATGGAAGAAATGGGAATGGCCGTTCATTTCCCAAGCCATGTGGATCGACCTGATCCACCAAAGTCTGAACAAGTAAGGCCTGATAAATAACCGGCGGCGGTCAGGCGGCCTGAACATCGGCGCGGGCGGTGCGCGCCCGCATTCGCGTCTTCGTCCAGGCGACGATCCGATAGACCAGTAACAGGCCTGCGATCCCGCCGTAGACCAGGGGCTCGACCTGAAACCCCTTGCGCATCATGAAGAAGTGGACCGGCGCGGCGATGGCGGCGACATAAACCAGCTTGTGCAGGCGTTGCCAGTTGCGCCCACCCAGTTTCTTGACCATGGCCTTGGGCGAGGTGACGGCAAGGGCCGTCAGGATCACCAGCCCCAGCATGCCAACGGTGATGTAATTGCGTTTCAGGATGTCCTGCCAGATGGCGGCCCAGGCGAAATACTGGTCGAGCGCCACGTAGCTTGAGACATGCAGGAGAGCATAGAAGAACGCGTAGAGACCAAGCATGCGGCGAAAGCGCATGACCACGGCTAAGCCCGTGATCCCCCGGACCGGGGTCACGGCAAGGGCAACCAGCAGAAGGCGTATGGCCCAGTCGCCCGTATAGCGGTTGATGAATTCCGCCGGGTTGGGCCCGAACTGCCCACCCAGGCCGAGCCACACCAGCCAGACGAGCGGACCCAGCGCGGCCGCATGGACCAGGGGCTTGATGACCCAGGTAAGACGGGTTTCCTTGTTCATGGCGCCATCCTAGCGGAGCCGGCGCCGATTGGGCACCGGCGGCTGATCTCACCCAGGTCTAGAAGAATTTCTTAAGGTCCATGTCCGCATAAAGGCTTGCGACTTCGTCCTCATAACCGTTGAACATCAGGGTCGGCTGGCGGATCGGCAGGCCGAACACATTGTTCACGCCGATCTTCTTTTCAGTGGCTTGGCTCCAGCGCGGGTGGCTGACGCTGGGGTTCACGTTGGAATAGAAACCGTACTCGCGGCCATTGGCGGTCGACCATGACGTCGGCGGCTCCTTCTCGACGAAGCGCATCAGGACGATCGACTTGATGGATTTGAATCCGTACTTCCACGGCACGATCAGGCGGATGGGGGCACCGTTTTGGTTGGGCATGACCTGGCCGTGCACACCGACCGCCAAAAGGGTCAGCGGATTCATGGCCTCGTCCATGCGCAGGCCTTCCTTATAAGGCCATTCCAAATACGGCCGACGTTGCCCCGGCATCTGGTCCGGGTCGAACACGGTTTCGAAATAGACGTACTTGGCTTTCGACGTGGGGTTCAGGCGCTGGATCACTTTGGCAAGCGGCACGCCCAGCCAAGGCACGACCATCGACCAGGCTTCGACGCAGCGGAATCGATAGACCCGATCCTCGATGTCCTCGGCCTTGATCAAGTCGTCAATGTCGTAGGTGCCGGGCTTTTCCACCGCCCCCTCGACCTTGATGGTCCAGGGCGTGGTCTTGAAATTTCCGGCGTTCTCCGCTGGGTCGCCCTTGCCGACGCCGAATTCATAGAAATTGTTGTAGGTGCTGACGACCTCGAACGACGCCGGCTCCTGGCCCAGGACCTGGGCGTTGTATTTCGGATGCGGCGCGCCGGAAAGCGCCTTGCCCTCGGCCGGGCGCCAGGCCGCGGCGGCCTGGTCCGGGAGCCACATGGGCATGGTCGCCGCAAGCCCGCCGAAGCCAAGCGTCTTGAGCACCCTGCGGCGGTCTTCGAACATGCTTTTCGGCGTGATTTCGCTGGACGGGATGGGATGGCGGGGGCGCTGGCGGATAATCATGGCGGGGTTCCTTCCGGTTCGTCTGCGTCGATATCCGGCGCGCAAGAGGATCGCCGGGCCGGGGTCATGCGGTCTTTCTGGTTCCGCGAAGAGTATAAGCCGGGAAGGTGCCCACCCAATAAGGCGAAGGCGGGGCAGGGCCGTCACATCTTCGCGAGGGTTTCGCGAGCGACCCGCCAACTGGGGCGTTCCCATTCGCCGGAAAGCGGTGTAGGAGAAACCACCATGCGCACGCTTTATCATCTGTGGATGTCGCCTTTTTGCCGTAAGGCCCGAATCTTCCTGGGCGAAAAGCGGCTTGAGCACGAACTTCGGATCGAGAATATCTGGGAACGCCGCGAGGAGTTCCTGGCCCTTAACCCTGCCGGCACCGTGCCGGTGCTGGTGGAGATCGACGGCACGGCCATTTCCGGGGCCGACGTGATCTGCGAATTCTTGGACGAAGTCCATGACGATCCGCCCCTGATCGGCCGCACGCCGGTGATCCGGGCCGAGGTTCGCCGCCTGACCAATTGGTTCGATGAAAAATTCAATCGCGAGGTCACGGATAATCTGGTCGGCGAAAAGCTGCTGAAACGCTTTCTCGGCCAGGGCGAGCCCAAGGGGGCGCGTATCCGTGCCGGGCACGCCAACATCCACA
>DNMS01000267.1:0-6872 GCA_003488105.1 Rhodospirillaceae bacterium | reverse complement strand
ACGCCAACATCCACATGCATCTGAACTATGTGTCGTTCCTGGTCGAACGGCGGCGCTGGCTGGCCGGGGATGATTTTTCCATGGCCGATGTGGCGGCGGCGGCGCATCTGTCCTGCGTCGACTATCTGGGCGACGTGCCCTGGGAGGACCATGCGGAAGCCCGCGACTGGTATGCCCGGGTCAAGTCACGGCCCAGCATGCGGTCCGTGCTGTCCGACCGCATGCCAGGATTCCCGCCACCTCGCCATTACGCGGACCTGGATTTCTAACGCCGCGGTGGCGCGCCGTCGGGCCTCACATCCATGTTTTCGATGTTTTGCCGCGCCGGGCCGGCGGCCGCGCTGTCGGGCATGGCATTCAGGATTTTCATCCAGTCGGCCCGAGCCCCCGCGTCATCGCCCTTGAGCCGCCGCAGGATTCCGCGCTCCAAAAGGGCTTCCGGGTTCCCGGAATCAAGTTCCAATGCCGTGTTGGCGTCGGCCAGGGCATCGACCGCCCGGTCCAGGAACCTACGGGCGCTGGCCCGGAGCGCATAGGCATCAGCACGCGACGGCGATAGGTTGAGCGCGGCACTCAGGTCCGTGTCCGCCGCGTCGTAATCGCCCCGCGCCGCCCAGGCTTGGGCCCGGTCGACCAGCAGGTCCGGATCACCGGGCATGAGCGCGATGGCCGAGGTAAAGGCCCGCGTTGCGTCCTCGGGCCGACCTTCCAGCAACCAGGCCTGGCCCGCCTGATCGTACAGTCCCGCCTTGACCGGCGGCTCCTCGATGGAAATCTGCGCCAGACGTTCCAGACGCTTTGCCGCTTCGCCAAATTGTTCAAGCTCGATCAGAGCGACCGCCGCGCAATGGTCGGCCGCGTCACCCCCGCCCAGCGACCGCCAGCCGATCGCCATCTCGAACCCGTCCTGGGGCCGTCGACGTGCCAGGGTCATGCATTTCTGGTATTCCGCCGCCTGGGCGGCTTTTGAATTAACGCGCGGCCCCGTCTGCGTGGACGGTTGCCCAAGCAGGCTTTGGGCCGCCGCCGGCAGGGACGGCAGGCCGACGGCCAGGCACATCACCAGTCCCGCAAGCGGGCGGAGGGCTCGGCAACGATGAATGGGCGGGATCCCTGGCATGACGGTCGGGCTCTGGTTATAACCAAGCCTGCTTATAGGAGGCATTCCGCCCCCTTGTCGACCGGGGCCGCACGCATATGACCAACCTGTTCTGTTTCGGATTGGGCTTCAGCGCCCAAACTTTGGCCCGCGGCCTGTTGGCCGAGGGTTGGACCGTGGCCGGAACCTGCCGCACGCCGGGCAAGCAGGCGAAACTGCGGGCAGGCGGGATCGACGCCCATGTGTTCGACGGTGCTGCTCCCCTGAACACTGCGGCGGCGGTGGCCCTCGCCCGCGCCGATCATCTGTTGATGTCCATCCCGCCGAGCGCCGAAGGCGATCCCGTGCTGACGCAGGTCGGCCCGCCCCTTGAACAGGCCGCCGGACAGATCCGCTGGGCCGGATACCTGTCTACCACCGGGGTTTACGGCGACACGGGCGGCGCCGAGGTGACGGAAGACAGCCCCCTCGCCCCGACATCCCCCCGGGGCGCATACCGCGCCGCCGCCGAAGCGGCCTGGCTTGATCTCGGCCGCCGCACGGGCCTTCCCGTCCACGTCTTCCGCCTGGCCGGGATTTACGGGCCGGGACGCAGCGTGCTCGACCAGCTGCGCCAAGGCACGGCGCGCCGCATCGACAAGCCGGGACATCGGTTCTCCCGCATCCATGTCGCCGATATCGGCGCCGTGCTGCGCGCCTCCATGGCGCGGCCGAACCCGGGCACGATCTACAACGTCTGCGACGACGAACCCGCGCCTCAGGCCGACGTGATTGCTTACGGCGCCAAGCTCCTGGGCCTGCCCGCCCCCGACCTCGTCCCCTTCGATCAGGCCGCCGACACCATGTCGCCCATGGCGCGAAGCTTCTGGCGCGACAATCGGGTCGTCAGCAACGCGCGCATCAAGAATGACCTGGGTGCCGTGCTGTCCTGCCCGACCTATCGCGAAGGTCTGGCCGCGATCCTGGCGGCGGAGGGTTGAGCCGTTCGGCATGGCCTTTGGAATCATCATATTCCCATATACGGATTATTTTCACATATATATACTTTACACACCCACGAATCGGGCATATAATTGATTCCACGTTAGGAATTTGAGTGTGTTCGATGAGTGTTCTCAATAAGCGGTACTTTCACAGCGAGAAGGCGGCTATTGCCAAGCTGGAAAGCATCATCTGGCCGAACGGCCCAGTTTGCCCACACTGCGGCAGCAAGCGGAAAATCTACGAGATCAAAGGCAAGAGCACTCGCCCCGGACTTAAGAAGTGCGGCGATTGCCGCAAGCAGTTCACGGTGAAGGTGGGCACGGTTTTCGAGTCCTCGCACGTTCCGCTGCACAAGTGGTTCCAAGCGGCGTACCTGATGGCGTCCAGCAAGAAGGGCATCAGCGCTCATCAACTGCATCGGACGCTTGAAGTCACCTATAAGACGGCATGGTTTATGGCCCACCGTCTGCGGGAAGCGATGATCGACTTGAACCCGGAACCGATGGGCGGCGATGGTGAATGGGTACAGGCCGATGAGACCTATATCGGCAAGCTGGAAACCCCGCGTGTGCGGAACAAGTATCTTCCGCCGGTGACGAAAGCGGGCCGGTCCGGTCCTGCTGAGAAACGGGCGGTGGTCGCGCTGATCTCTGGCGGCAAAGCGCGGTCGTTCCATGTTCACAGCGCCAACGCTGCGACCGTGCGTGAAATTCTCGTTACCAATGTTCGCCGCGAAAGCGATCTGCACACGGATGAAAGCCGCATCTATACGACGGTTGGTAAAGAGTTCGCTCACCACCGCACGGTCAACCATGGTCGCAAGGAATACGTGGGCAAACACGGCCAGACGACGAACAACGTCGAGAACTACTTCTCGGTTTTCAAGCGCGGCATGAAGGGTATCTATCAGCACTGCCGCGAGAAGCACTTGCAGCGGTATCTGACGGAGTTCGACTTCCGCTACAACAATCGGGAAGTGACTGATTTTGAACGAGCGGAAGCGCTCTTACGGGGCATAATTGGAAAACGCATTACATATCAACAACCTGCGTAAGCGCAATTAAAGACTTGATTCTAAAGGATGAATCAAGTACGCTAACAACAATCCGATGCTTCGGCGGTCGGTAGGAGATGGTACATCAATCCATCGAACGGGGCTGAGGCCCCGTTTTTGTTATGGAAAGTGCTTTACACCATACCCTTTGATTTTGCCCCAATGTGATCGGTCGTACTTATCGTGCAGCAGGATGCCAATTATCCGTGTTGCGAAGGGCCCAAGAGCAACATCGTGCCCCATCTGGCTGCGTACATATATGTGACTTGGGTGGGCGAGCAAGTCACAAAATTGAAGGCCAGCGATGTTATCTCTCTTTGTTCGGAACTTGAGGTTCTTTGAGGGTATCGCAGCCTGCATACGTTCAGCGTCTACGAAGTCTGTTCCCTCTTGCCTAACCGTTTCAAATGCCCCTTGGAGGGCCTCGTCAGCCCTTCCCAAACGAGCTTCAGGCATGATGTCCCCGATGCCCTCTTGGCGCTCTAAAAACTGGACATACTTTTCGACAAGAACTTCCATGAGGTAGTGATAGGGGTGATTTTTCCGCCAGTGCCGCTGTCTCAGCATCCAATCCTTGTCAATAAGGGCGGTGATTATCGTGTACTCACATTCGGTAAAAAGTCTGATGATGTGGTCGTTAAATTGAGCCTGGGTTTGTTTGTCTTCCAAGATTCCAAACGGACCCTTTAGCCCCAGGATCTTCTTTCTATGGAACACAAGCGGGGCATCTGGATCATGCTTAAAGATGTCGTCTTTTATGCCGTTCATTCGAGGCTCAAGCATGGCGCGCACATGGTCTAACTGCATTGCGACACCCGACAAGCTAAGGTATCGCGCCTTATCAGTATCAAGATTGGTCAACTGATCCGTGCCAACCTCATCGACATACAGTCTGTACATATTCGGAGAGTCCGTTGATCGATAAAAAGTCTAAAGAACAAGCCCAGAAGTTCATCGACAAAGCCAAGGAACTTGGCTGCGACGAGAGCGAAGGGAAATTTGATGAGAAGCTGCGAGAGATAGCCAAGCCGCGACAAGGTGACGATAAGCCAAAGTCTAATTGATCCCTTGGTCGGGGCCGGTAATCTGCTTCGGTTCAATTGTATCTAATGCAAGTTGCGCAACAGATGGAGCAAGGTCACCTTTTGACACCTTGTCGGTTAGGTATTTTCTAAATTTACCGCCTTCAATATAGGTGTCCTGAAGCCACTCACGATATGCACCAAGGGAAACAAGGGGGTAACACCAAGACTCTTGCGGATTTGATTTTGATTGAGGGTGGGTGTCTGGATAGTGGTGAGGCCATTTTTTTCGGCCCCCGAATGAGCCCTCAAGATCGTTGTCTACCCAATATTTTGACCAGTGATGACCGATAGAAATATCAACAACAAATTTTTCGCCGATATCCGCCCCGGCTACGATTAGCTCATAGATGATGGTGTGCGCCTCATTAAACACATGAAAGTAGCCCTTGGGGGCGGACTGATAATTTAACTCCAGCCTTTCGTGCCATTTGACAAACCTGTTTGCGCCAGTCGGATCGTATCCGACCTGGGCGTAAATCATCTCTCGGAGTTTTGAGCCTGCGAGAAGCCTAAAATTGTCTCTGGCCTTGTCTGTGCAATTAGCGCCGGCATCGAAAGCATAGTACTCAAGGACCGCTAGGCAGATTTCAGCGGGATAGCAGAAGTTGGCGGTTCCTTTGTGGATGATTTCAACGTGCGCCGCCTCAATTGAGGTAAAACCAGCCTTATTCAGCGTGCCCTTGATTGATTTTATGCGGGGCTTTTGGTCTTTGTCAGTCCATTGGCTGCTAATCGTCCCAATGTGTGCGTTTTGAACGCCGCAAAGAGCCGCTAGGCCGCGCTGGTTGAGGTATGGGGTTCCGTCGGAAAGCACCCCCATCCCGATCCCGCCGATTTCTGTATCCTTCTCAATGCTGAGGTCTAAAACCCCTTGGGCGGGGCTGATTTCCTTTAGCCCGGATTTTGGAGCCAAAGACTTGATTTTTATGGTCTTTTTGCTGATTTCCTTCGCGCACATTGCGGCAAGTCCTTCTCAATCATCGGCGATGAATAACCACCGTTCGTTGAGGTTGAGCCTACCAAAGAATCTCCCGCGAGTGGAGTCTTCTCCCCACATCATGTGCGGGATTCCGCCTGATATACCTCATTCAGGGGTTTGCGAAGTATATAATTGTGATTATTTTCCTTGACTTGCAAATGACCCTCGCGTAGGGTCCATCCATCGACTGGGCGAGGCGTGTCCGCGCTTCGGCGCCGATCCTCCCCGGCGATTTTTCCTTCATACGATCCGGCCCGCCCGGCCCCGCTTTGACCAGCGGGGAGCCGATGGGCGCGCCCTCCTTCCGGAGACATTCCCATGACAGCGAAACCGACTGCGCGCCGCGCCCGCCGGGGTGGCGGTGCGCGCACCGCCTTTGACCGCCAGGCCCTGATCGACCAGTTGACCCGCTCCGACGGTGGGCTGGAAGATATCCTGGCTAAGTCACCCCGCGATCTGACCGAGGCTGAGGTCCGCCAGGTCGCGGACCGCCGGCTCGCCCTCCCCGCCGGGGCGGAGAAGGAAACCCTCGACCGGTTCGAGCGCGCGTTCTACGACGACACCTATGGCACTGATCTAGCGGATGCTGATGAGACTGGCCGAATCGTGGCCCCGGCGGCGCGCCGCCCCATCAACGCGGCCCCCGTCCCGGCCCGCACCATTGATGGCGTGGACCTGTCCCGCGCTATCGGGCGCTTGGCGGAGCGCGTCGCCGATATTTCAGAAACCCAGGGGCCGCGCGATGCCGTCCGGTTCCTGCAGCGGGGTTTGACCATCCTCAATCAGGCGGCAACCGAAGCCGCGGACAGCAGCGGCTTTGAGGACCGCGCCCGGCCCCGGGGACCGATGTTCCAGGATCTGGCCGACGACGGCGACCCAGGCCCGAAAACCCGAGCTGCCCTGCGCACGGCGGCGGCTAGGCTCGGCTCCGCCAAGATTGAGGAAGCCCTCGCCCTTGGCCATTTCGAGGCCGCCCTGCGCGGCCTTACGGGCGGCGCGCCGGTTGGCGGTCTCCGCGAAGCGACCTCCGCATCCTTCGGCGAATTGTTCCGCGATCCCGCGACGAACGACCCGCAAACCCCGACCGAAGAAGGCGAGAGCCTGCAGATGACGGTCAATGACCTGGGCAAGGTGCTGTTGGGGCCGCGCGGATTCACGGCGCTGCGCGAGGACGGCATCATCGGGCCGAAGACGGAGGCGGCACTAAGTCGTGTCCTCAAGGCCGCCGGCCCCCGGCGCCTGACCGAAACCATGGGCCGCAACCTGGGCTTCTTCCTGTTCGAGCCGCCGAAGCCCGGGCGCCGAACCCTGCTGCAATCGGCCACCGGCATCATGCCTGGGGGAAATTTTGGTGCGATATAGGAAAATATTCTTGACATTCGTTATCTAATCCGGCATAACCCCAATCAGCGAACGGGCGATCTGCGCCCGCCGTCCTTCCCGAAAAAAGGAGCCCCCCATGAACCGGCATGACCCGGCCGCCATCCTGGCCGCGGCGGGCGCTTTGCTGTGCGCGGCGATGATCGCGCAGACGCTGGCCTGACCATGCTTGGGGTATCCGCCGGCGGCTGGGCGCTTTGCCTTGCCGTCGCCGATGCGGCCGCGATCGTCGCCCTGGTTTTTCTGATTGGGCGCCGGGCGCGGGTCCAAAGGGCCGCCCTCGACGACGCC
>DNMS01000039.1:4014-11413 GCA_003488105.1 Rhodospirillaceae bacterium | reverse complement strand
ACGAAGGCGTTTCGGCCCGAGGCCGGTGCCGGTGCATGGCTGACGAAATTGTGCAGGCCATAGGTGATGAGAAAGTTTTGTTCGGTGGTCATGAAAATTCCTTAGTGGGGGATTGGCCGGGCGCGCTGCGCAGGGCAAAGGCCCCGGCGCGAACCGGCAATGATTGGTGTTCGTGTGGAGGGTGGTCCCGTTGGGCGGCGCCGTGGGGCAGCCGCACCGGGGCGAAATTATTCGGAAGATGCAGTCCCGAGCGGCGCGGAATCGGCGGCCGGCTGGTCGGCGTCAGTAGACGTGCCGCCCTTTGCGGCTTCTTTCGCGGCGGCGCGTTCGGCCTTCTTGGCGGCCTTTTGGCGTTCACGTTCTTTGCGTTCGAAATCGTAATTTGGCTTGCGGGCCATCTTTACCTCTCCGGATGGGAACGGATCAGAATGCCCTTGCGGGCCGCCGACGAAACCAGGGCCGGGAAAGGGTCGGCCGAAGCGGACCCCTTCCCGTAACCCGGCGTCGTTCTGATTAGTCGGCGATCGACAGATTCTCAGCGGCAGTCTTGCCGTTCTGGCCGGCGGTCAGGTCGTAGGTGACCTTCTGGCCTTCCTTGAGGGTGCTCAGGCCGGCGCGCTCGACGGCGGAAATGTGCACGAAGGCGTCCTTGGAACCGTCTTCCGGTTCGATGAAGCCATAGCCTTTGTCAGCGTTGAAAAACTTAACGGTACCTGTGGTCATTTTTAATGTCCTCTAACAGGAGTATGGGTGCCGTACGACGCCTCATGCGCCGAACAGCCGGGATAACGCTCGCATTGTCAGGGGATCACGAAGATGACCGGCGGACCGATCTTTCATATCACGAAAACAAAATGCAACTCGCTGGGTCGGAACCATAAGGGCATGGATACGCGAAGTCAAACAGTTAAAATATTCCGCCCGTTTGTTCGGATAAATTATTCAGGCATTTCAGATGGGTGGTTCTGAAATAATAAATAAAGATATGAAAAATAACTGATGTTCGGAAATATAATTCGGACTTTTTCAGTCATTTTTTACCGTGTTCCCCCGCGCCGCCTCGGCCAGCAACGCGTAGGAACGCCGCCGGTCGGCCTGATGATAGGTCCAGGTCAAGACCACGACCTCGTCGATGCCGTAGGCCTGGGCCCGCCCGGACAGTTCGGCGAATACCTGATCGCCGGTGCCGACGATGGACCGTTCCCTGTACTGGGCGAGCCAGGCCTTCTCCGGCCCGGAATAGTCGTATCCGGCGAGCGTCTCGGGCGATTCCATGGGCCCGCGCCGGCCGGTTTCGCGCATCAGCCGGGCATGGGCGCGCGACGTGAACAGGCGTTCGGCCTCGGTTTCCGTCTCGGCCGCGAGCGCCCAAATGCAGACGCTGGCCTGGGGTTCGGGATGGCGTTCCGACGGCTGATAGCGTTCGCGGTAGATGTCGAACGCGCGCTCCACCCCATGGCCGTCGGTGATGAAATGCGCGAAGCAATAGGGAATGCCGAAGTGCGCCGCGACCTGAGCGCCGTAGTCGGAGGTGCCGAGCATCCAGATTTCCGGCGATCCGGGGAACATGGGATGGGCCTCGACGCCGCGGAAGGGATGGCCGTCGATCAGGTCCGTGCCCGACACCCAGGCCATCAGGTCGCGCACGTTGGCGGGAAAATGTTCGGCGTCCTCGCCCGCGTTGGGGTTGAGCGCCAGCGCCGTCTTGCCGTCGGACCCGGGGGCCCGGCCCAGGCCCAGATCGATACGCCCGGGGGCGATGGCTTCCAGCACGCGGAACTGTTCGGCGACCTTGAGCGGCGCGTAATGGGGCAGCATGACCCCGGCCGACCCGATGCGGATGCGGTCCGTCGACTGGGCGACGGCGGCCATGACGATTTCCGGCGCCGTGCCGACGATCGACGGATGGTCGTGATGTTCCGACACCCAGAACCGGGCATAGCCCAGGTCCTCGCAGTGCTTGGCAAGGGCGATGGTGTCGCGGATCGCCTGATCGGGGGCCTGATCCTGGGCGGCGGTGGATTGGTCGAGGACGGAAAGCTTGAGCATGGAGGGGCCTTAAGAGGATCGGTGGGCGGGGCGGTCCGTCAGGGCAGCAGAACCAGCTTAATGACGTAGGCGATCATCCCCACGGTTGCAACGCCGACGAGCCAAAGAGCCGCGAACCACAAGAGACGCCGGACAGTCGGTTTCAGTGATATCCCTCCGACGGGTCGACCTTGCCGCGGAACACCCAATAGGCATAGGCCGTATAACCCAGGATCACGGGCAGCAGCACGGCCGCCCCCACCAGCAGGAAGCCAAGGCTTTCGTCGGGCGCCGCCGCGTCCCAGATGGTGATGCCGGGCGGCACCATGTAGGGATAGAAGCTGATGCCGATGCCGATATAACACAGCACGAACAGGCCGAGGGCGGCCAGGAACGGTTGTGCGTCGTTGCCGTCGCGCAGGCCCAGGAATATCCGCCAGACGCAGACCACGACAAGCGACGGCACGATCAGGCTGAACGCCGCCGTCGGGCCGGTGAACCAGCGTTCGAGATAGACCGGGTTGAGATAGGGCGTCGCCAGGCTGACGCCGCCGATCAGCAGCAGGGTCACGATGGCGGCGCGCTCGGCGATGTCGCGGGCGCGGGCGCGCAGGTCGCCCTCGGTCTTCATGACCAGCCAGGTCGCACCGAGCAGCATGTAACCCGCCACCAGGGCCAATCCCGTGACGATGCTGAACGGCGTCAACCAGTCCCACCAGCCGCCCGCATAGGCCCGGTCGACGACATGGATGCCCTGAACCAGGGCGCCCAGCGTGATGCCCTGGGCGAAGGTGGCAAGCAGCGATCCGCCGGTGAAGCCCCAATCCCACAGGAACTTGCCGCGCGTCGTGCGCCATCGGAATTCAAAGGATACGCCGCGGAAGATCAGGCCGATCAGCATGGCGGTCAGGGGCGCATACAGAGCCGGCAGGATCGTCGCATAGGCCAGCGGAAACACGGCGAACAACCCGCCCCCGCCCAACACAAGCCAGGTTTCATTACCGTCCCACACCGGGGCCACGGAATTCATCGCCGTATCGCGGTCTTGTTCCGTGCGCAGGAAGGGGAACAGGATGCCGACGCCAAGATCGAAGCCGTCGAGCACGACATAGGCCAGGATCGCAAAGGCAATCAGCCCGGCCCAGATGAAGGCAAGGTCGAGTTCCATGGCCCTAGTCCCCCTGTCCCTGTGTCTTCGCCTTGCGCAGCAGGTCGCGGGCCGCGCGTACGGCGGCGGCGGGCGTGATGCCGGCGGCGCGGGTCGGGCCGATGTCCTCGTCGATGCCGGCGTCGGGCGTCTTCGACATCAGGCGCAGGATGTAGAACACCCCGGCCCCGAATACGGCGAAATAGACGATGATGAAGGCGACCAGAGAGGCCCCGACGGCGGCGGCGCCGATGGGCGAGACGGAATCTGCCGTGCGCAACAGGCCGTAGACGGTCCAGGGCTGGCGGCCGACTTCGGTGGTGATCCATCCGGCGACGACGGCAACGAAGCCCGAGGGCGCCATGGCCACGGCGCACCATTGCAGCAGACGGGCATCGTACATCCGGCCGCGCAGGCGCATCAATCCACTCCACAACCCGATGGCGGCCATCGCCATGCCGATGGCGACCATGATCCGGAAACTCCAGAAAATGATCGCGGCGGGCGGGCGGTCCTCCTTGGGCCAGTCCTTCAGGCCCTTGATTTCGCCGTCCCAGTCGTGGGTCAGGATCAGGGAGCCGAGTTTGGGAATCTCGACCGCGAAGCGCGTCACCTCGGCATCATCGTCGGGCAGGCCGAACAGGATCAGGGGCGCGCCCTTGCGGGTTTCGTAATGGCCTTCCATGGCGGCGATCTTGGCCGGCTGATGCTTCAGGGTGTTGAGGCCGTGGAAGTCGCCCGCGACGACCTGCAGGGGGGCGACGATCAGGGCCATCCACATGGCCATGGAGAACATGATCCTGGCCCCCCGGTCTTGGGCGTTGCGCAGCAGATGCCAGGCACCGACGCCGCCGACCACGAAGGCTGTGGTCAGATAGGCGGCCAGCACCATGTGGACCAGGCGGTAGGGGAAGGACGGATTGAACACCACCGCCCACCAGTCGGCGGGAATAAATTGACCGACGTCGTTGATGGCATATCCCTGGGGCGTCTGCATCCAGGAGTTCACGGACAGAATCCAGAACGCGGAAAACAGGGTGCCGACGGCGACCATCAGGGTCGCGAAGAAATGTAGCCGGCGGCCCACCCGTTCCATGCCGAACAGCATGACGCCGAGGAAGCCGGCTTCGAGAAAGAACGCCGACATCACTTCGTAGCCCATCAGGGGCCCCAGAACCGGGCCGGTCTTATCGGAAAAGACGCTCCAGTTGGTGCCGAACTGGTAGCTCATGACGATGCCCGATACGACGCCCATGCCGAAGGTTACGGCGAAGATCACCTTCCAGTACTTGAAAACCTTGAGGTAGCTGTCATCGCGGGTCCACAGCCACAATCCCTCCAGCACGGCGAGGAAACTGGCCAACCCGATGGAGAACGCCGGAAAGACGATATGCGCGGAGACGGTAAAGGCGAACTGAATGCGGGCGAGGATCAGAGGGTCGGTAAGATCAGGCATACCCGCATCCTTTCGTCGTTGCGCTTTTCGCCTTCTATTCCAGCGCCGCCAGCATGGGTGCCGAATCCTCGATCGTCTGGATGCGGTCCATGCCTTGCTTCATTTCCGTCATGATGAAATCGGCGCGCCGGCCGGGGCCGCCGACCTCCATGTTGGGGAACAGGTTGGACCAGGCATCCATCTTCACCGACAGCGCGCAAAGCACCCCGCCGATGGTGGTGTGATAGCCGCGGATCACCGCTTCGACCCGGCGGAATCGTTCAGCCGAGATGTTGTCCCACATGTGCTTGGTGCCGCGGTCGAAGTTTTCGAACCGGCCACTGATGGCAGCCATCAGTTCGTTGATGGTGGTCGTCATCATGTCCATGGTCTGCATCAGCGATGCGTTGTTCTTCATGGCGAAGTTTTCGCGCAAGAGATCCATGGTATCGAGAAATTCGGTAAGCGTCGGTTCGATATCGTCCAGAATCTGTTTGTAGTAGCTGAGCGACATGAAGATGTCGGCGTAATCCTCAAGAAACTTGGGCAGGTCCTCGATCTTGATGTTCAGCTTCTGCGCCATCAACCGCAGCTTCTCGAGCGCCTTCTTCTTATCCGGCGAGCGGAACAGCTTGACCACGTCCTGGAAACTTTTCACGTCGAGGTCGTCCCCGCCGTAGATCTGCGAGATCAGGGGGCCCGTGAATTCACGCATGTATTCGTTCAACTCGGCCGTCTTGCTTTCCGACAGCTTGAGGTACTCGACGTTGTTGACCTCGATACCCAGGTCGCGCAGCGAGATGCGCAGCGAATAGACGTCGTAGCTGGGCAGGTCGCCCAGCTTTTTCATCAGGATCATGTCTGGATTGCGAAAACCGTCGGCCCAGCCGAATTCCGCTGGCAGGCCGTCGATATCCACTTGGCCCGAGCCGGTGTCCTTGTCCGAGAAAATTTCCACCATGCTTTCGAAGCGCGCGTTCTTGATCAGCCTGGCACGGCGCAAGGGGGCCGTCTTGATCGGCATCATGATCAAGGGCAGGGTATGCAGCGAATCCCGGTCTTCGTCGTCGATATCCTGTTCGAGATTGAGATCGCCGAAGGTAAATTTTTTATCCTGGCTCAATGCCTGATCCTCACCGGACGCCTACTTGGCCCACTCGACGGTTTCGACCTTGGGCGCGTTGGCTTGAATTTCGCGAACCTTCTCGATCCCTTGTTTCATCTCGGACATGATGAATTCGCCGCGCTTGATGGGGCCGCCCACGGTGGGCGACGGAAAGCGCACGGCGAAGGCGTTCATTTTGACCGTCAAAGCGCACAAACAACCGCCGATGGTGGTGTGGTATTCCTCGACGAACTTCTTGACCGTCTTGAAGCGGTCAGCGGTCAGATCATCCCACATGCCGTTGGTATAGCGATCGAACGTTTCGAAACGGCCCGAGATCGCGGCCATCAACTCGTTGATCGCACCTTCGATCTGGTCGCAGGTGTTCATCATGTTGACGTTGGTCTTAAGCTGGAAGTTGTCGCGGATATCGTCCATGGAGGCCATAAACTCGTCGATAATTGGTTCCAACGCGTCCAGGCACTGGCGGAAATAGGACAGCGACAGAAACACGTCGCCGTAATCCTCCAGAAATTTTGGTACGTCACGAACCTTGATGCGCAATTTCTGTGCCATTTGGTCCAGCTTCTTGCGCACCATTTCCACGTCCGGACTTTCGAACAGTTTGACCATGTCGTCGAAGGTCTGAATGTTCAGGTCGTCCTTGCCGTAGATTTCCTGAATTAGCGGGCGCGTGAACTGGGTCATATAGGATGTCAGTTCGGTGACCTTGCTGTCCGACAGCCTCAGATCCTCGATCGCGTTGACCTCAATCCCTTCCTGACGAAACAGCATGCGCAACGAATAGACGTCGTAGCTGGGCAGGGGAGCGAGTTTGCGCAGCATCACTAAATCCGGATGGCGCTTGCGGCCCTTGCCCGACCAGCCGTAATCCTTGGCCAGTTCCTCGACGTCCATCTGACCGGACCCGATACCCTGGCCCTGGAACAGTTCGACCACGCTGTTGAGGCGCGCGTTCTTGATCAGGCGCGCACGGTGAAGCGACGGCGTCTGGAACGGCAGGATGGACAACGGCAGAATGTGCAGCGCGTCGCGGTCCTCGTCACGTTGCGTCGAGGGCACGCCCGTCGGCTCGGCGGGATCGGGAACGTTTTGATCTGTCGCGGCGTCAGTCATGAATGTTCGCCCAGGTTCGACCAGTTCGGTCTTTGACTTCTATTGTCTGTTAAAATACCTATTTTAAACAACTTTTATAGCATCATTTCGTCCGGTGGAGCCAATAGCCGCTGCCGGTTCGGCGGGGCGGGGCGGGAATCATGGCGCGGTATCGGCTGAAAATTGAATACGACGGACGCGGTTTCGTCGGCTGGCAGCGCCAGGACAACGGCCTGGGCGTACAGGAAGCCGTAGAGGACGCTGTTTACGCCTTCACCGGCGAACGGGCCCAGGTCTTCGCTGCCGGGCGCACGGACGCGGGCGTCCATGCCTTGGGCCAGGTTGGCCATGTCGACCTGGAAAAGGACTGGCCCGCCGATACGGTGCGCAACGCACTCAACTTTCATCTCAAGGCCCATGCGATCAGCGTTGTCGCGGCCGCGCCCGTCGACGCGGATTTTCACGCTCGGTTTTCCGCCGTTTCCAGAAGCTATCTCTACCGTGTCCTCAACCGCCGCTCGCCGCCGGCCCTGGACCAGGGGATGGTGTGGTGGGTGCCGGTGCCGCT
>DNMS01000039.1:0-3856 GCA_003488105.1 Rhodospirillaceae bacterium | reverse complement strand
TTCACCAGCTTCCGCGCCACCCATTGCCAGGCCAATTCGCCGGTCAAGACCCTGGACGTCCTCGACGTGACCCGGGCCGGCGAGGAAATCCATTTCCGCGCCCACGCCCGCTCGTTCCTGCACCATCAGGTGCGCAACATGGTCGGCAGCCTGAAGTGGGTGGGAGAGGGCCGATGGACGGCCAAGGACCTGCAATCGGCGCTCGACGCCCGCGACCGTGCGGCCGGCGGTCCGACGGCGCCGCCGGACGGCCTTTATCTGACCGACGTGGGATACTGACGGCCGGCCGGGAATTTGGCCCCGGCCATGGTGCGGGGGGGCCAATCGGCGTATATTCGACAAATGGACAAGCAAATCCCCCTGTCCCTGAAGGCGTCGGAAGACGGCGCCGAGGGCGCGCAATCCGCCGATCCGGCGATCCAGGAACCTGCGCTGAAGGACCAGCCGGTGATCGGCTATCTCGCCGTGATCTGCGGGGTGTTCGCCATTTTCGCCTGGGGCATCGTGTTCGTGCCCATGGGGCTGGCCTTTTCCGTGGCCGCCCTGATCGCCGGGCAGGGGGCCTGGGGCTTCTCTGGGCTGGTGCTGTCGGTGATCGGGCTGATGACCTCGCCCACCCTGCTGGCCCTGCTGGGCCTGGGCGCGGTCGCGGCGTTTTTCGGGATCGGCTGACGTTTCCGCCTTATTGGGCGAAATACCGCTTCAGAACCTCTTGATAGATGCGCGCCAGATCACGGATTTCCGTGACCAGGGCGTTCTCGTTCATCTTATGCGCCGTTTCGTTGGTCAGGCCGAATTCGACGACCGGGCAATGGTCCTTGATGAAGCGCGCGTCCGACGTGCCGCCGGTGGTGCTCAATTCCGGGTCCTGGCCGGTGACGGCCTTCACGGCCCCCGCGACCACGTCGCTCAACAGCCCCGGCGGGGTCAGGAACGATTCCCCGGACACGGAAATGTCCAGGCCGTAGGACCCCTGCGTTTCCTCTGCCATGACGGCGGCGCAGCGCTCCTCGATCAGTTTCGTCAGGCTGGCGCCCGAATGCATGTCGTTGAAGCGGATGTTGATGCGCGCCGACGCCTGGGCCGGGATCAGGTTGGTCGTCGCGTTGCCGACGTCGACGGTGGTGATCTCCAGGTTGGTGGCCGGGAAATGGTCGTTGCCGTGATCCAGGGGGTCGTCGTTCAGCGCCGACAGCATCTTCAACAGCTTGGGCACCGGGTTGTCGGCCAGATGCGGATAGGCGACATGGCCTTGCGTTCCGGTCACCGTGATCGTGCAGTTGAGGGACCCGCGCCGGCCGATCTTCACCATATCGCCCAGGGTGGTCACGTTGGTCGGCTCGCCGACCAGACAGGCGTCGATTTTCTCGCCCTGGTCCACCAGCCAGCCCAGCATCTTCGGCGTGCCGTTGATCGCGGGGCCTTCCTCATCCCCGGTGATGAGGAACGAAATCGATCCCTTGGGGTATCCGTTCGATTTCAGGAACGCATCCGTGCCCGCGACCATGGCGGCGATCGCGCACTTCATGTCCGCCGCCCCCCGGCCGTACAGCCGCCCATCGCGGATTTCCGGTTTGAACGGGTCCGACGCCCAGCCCGCCGCGTCGCCCGGCGGGACCACGTCCGTATGGCCCGCGAAACAGAAATTGGGGCCCTCGGTGCCGAGCCGCGCATAAAGGTTGTCCACGTCCGGCGTGCCGTCCTGGGAAAAGGGCAGGCGATGGCAGGTAAAGCCCAGGGCTTCCAGCCGCGCCTGCAACAGGTCGAGGGCCCCGCCCTCCGTCGGCGTGACGGAGGGGCAGCGGATCAGGGCTTCGGAAAGCTCGATGACGTCGGTCATGGCGGTCACGGTGCGTTTAGTCGCGCAGCAGTTCGTTGATGGAGGTCTTGGACCGGGTCTTTTCGTCCACGGTCTTGAGGATCACCGCGCAGTACAGCGACGGCTGACCTTCCTTGCCCGGCAATGAGCCCGGCACGACCACCGAATAGGGCGGCACGCGGCCGTAGTGGACCTTGCCGGTTTCCCGTTCGACGATCTTGGTCGACTGGCCGATGAACACGCCCATGGAAATGACCGAACCCTCGCCGACGACGACGCCCTCGACCACTTCGGAGCGCGCGCCGATGAAGCAATTGTCTTCGATGATGGTCGGGTTCGCCTGCAGCGGTTCAAGGACGCCTCCAATGCCGGTGCCGGCCGAGATATGGCAATTCTTGCCGACCTGCGCGCACGAGCCGACGGAGGCCCAGGTGTCGATCATTGTGCCTTCGCCGACATAGGCGCCGATGTTCACATAGGACGGCATCAGGACCGCATTCTTCGCAATGAAGGCGCCGCGGCGCACAGCGGCCGGGGGCACCGCACGAAAGCCCGCGGCCTCGAATTCGGATGAGCCCCAGCCCTGAAATTTCGATGGAACCTTGTCCCACCAGTTGCCGCCGCCGGGCACGCCGGAAATCATGCCATTGGCATTCAAGCGGAAGGACAGCAGAACAGCCTTTTTCAGCCATTGATGGACAGTCCAGTTGCCGTCGCCATTTGGGCTGGCCACGCGGGCCTCACCGGAGTCGAGCAGGTCAATGGCCGCCTCGACGGCTTCGCGCACCTCACCCCGTGTCTGTGTGTTCAGGGTGTCGCGGCTTTCCCACGCCTGTTCAATCGCATTGGCCAGGGCTTGTGTCATCTGTCTCTCCGGGGGCAGGTCTTAGTCGAGTGTTTCAATCGCCGCCTCAAGGAAGGCAGCAAGGTCGCCCGTCACATAGTCTATGTGGTCAGGCCCGTCATCCCCCAACAGATCGTCCAGATTGGCAGGACGCGCCTCAATCGGCTCGTGGCTCCAATCCTTTTCGGAGTGCACCAGAACCGTCGTGAAGCCCATATCCTTGGCTGGAAGGAGATTGCGCGCGAGATCCTCGAAGAAGATTGCCTTGCGCGGGGCCACATCATGCAGCGCACAAAACCGATCATAGGAGCTCTGGTTCGGCTTGGGAGTGTACTCAGCGTCCTCGATACCGAAGCTCCCGTGGAACAGGTCTTCCAGCCCCATCTTGCCAACAACCCGCTCGGCATGGCGACGCGAGCCATTCGTGTAAACGAATTTCCGACCCGGCAGCGCGCTGATTGCCTGGCGCAAAACCGGCAAGTCCGGCAGTGGCGACAAGTCTATGTCATGCACATGATGCAGAAAATCGGCAGGATCGATCTTGTGCACCTTCATCAGGCCGGACAGCGTCGTCCCATAGGTTGCATAATAATGTTTCTGCACCTTGCGCGCCTCCAGCGGCGGCAATTCCAGCAGGCGCGAGACGAAATCCGTCATGCGCGTGTCGATCTCGGCGAACAGGTCGCACTCTGCTGGATAGAGCGTGTTGTCGAGGTCGAACACCCAATCCGTAACATGTCCGAAATTGCCGAACGGTGCGAGGTGTACACCCGCCTTTGGAGAGGTCATTGACTACCGGCCTTGGCGAAGTCCCGCTCGAAGAACTCAAACACGAGACGCTGGTCAACTGGCTCCGGTGCGGCAGCGAACAGCGCAGTGCGATAGGCGGACGCTTCGCAGTCATCCCGGCCAACGATCGCAAACTTTGCCCGGCCCACACAGAACGGATCCGATGCCTTTGCCAGCGTTCGGATGCGCGTCCCATCTTCCATCTCGCCAAAGACATAGTGCTCAGTGCCGCGAAGGGCCTTGTCGATCACTCGCGCGCAACCTCCCGCCTCGAGCATCCACCAGCCACGGCTCTCCCAGCCCTCGGTGCCGCGGCGTCCGATGGCGCTCCAGATCCGTTTGTCGGTGCGGTTGCACAGGGTAAACCCGACATTGCGGCCATTCTCCTTCGCCACCTGCTCCAG